>CAYPAC010000041.1:1668-9460 GCA_964408615.1 uncultured Methanosarcinales archaeon | reverse complement strand
CCCATATTATTATTACAAAATAACAAGAAATCTTGCAGAATACGGCACGCTGGGAAATAACACGACAGACACACAACGTTTTTACCCGGCAGGCAATGATCCTTCTGGAAATCTCTTATTTTATTTTTTGTTATACTTCTTTAAAATCATCAAAATGTTCATGCCATCAACAACACTGCTGACAACAACATTTTATTTCCCCATAATCACAGGAACAATATCAGTTATAATATTATTCCTAATCGCAAGAAAAACCAGCAATACAACAACGGCATTCTTAACAGCATTTATTTTCTTAACCCACCGAATCTTTCTATTCGGCAATCACGCAGGAAACACAGACACACACATACTTGTACAAGCATGGAGTCTATTAACAATACTTTTCTTTTTGTACACAATAGAATTCACAAAAAAAACAGTAATCACACTGCCGCTACTTTTAATCCTACTTTACTATTCACCTACAGTTTGGTCAGGCATGGTATTTGTTCCAACATTATTCTTACTCTTTTTTATAGTCCTGTTGGGCACAAAACTTATTCCAAAAACACTAAAAACAATGAAAATCAGATACACAATACTATTCTTATTATTCTCCTCAATATTAGTCTTTCTAACATACAATTTATTATCCGGCATCATTGAAAGACTCATTTTAATTCTCAGACTAACAACAGCACAAAACATATACCCAACAGCATTCTCATCAGTGAGCGAACTACAATCCATGACAATACTAAGCTTTCTAAAATCATTAGGCGGATTTTTTATCATATTCTTTATTGTTGGACTTATAACTTTCAATACAAAAACAAAAAACCACACTATTTTTGCAATACTCTGGTTCATAATGACAGCAATCCCTGCTTTCTATTCTGCACGCTTTCTATTCTTTGTCCTGCCGCCATTTGCACTAATAACAGGCAAAGGACTTGAAAAACTCTCTCTACTAATTGAGAATACTCTTGCAAAAATAAAACCCAACACATCACACAAAACAATCAAAACAATGAGCATTTTAATAATAATTATATACATTATTATGTTAACCAATCCACTAAGCACAACAATAAAACAACCACTTGTTACACAGTCATTGTATGACACTGCAAATTACATCCAAACAAATTCCAATAATAACGCAGTCATAGCAACATGGTGGGACACAGGCTATGCATGGCAAGCATTCTCACGCAAAGCAACATTCTTCGACGGAGGATTATTCAATACACCAAGACTATACTGGATTTCAAAAGCACTATTCACAGAAAATGAAACAGAAACAGCAAACATTCTGCAATTGCTATCCTGCGATTCAGACAGAGAACGAATGGGATACTTCAGCCAATGGGCAGCACACACACCACAAAACTTTATACTATTTGATAAAATACTAAACACAAATTCACCAAAAGAATCCACCAAACTCGCAAACGAAATCTGCATTTCCTTAAAATCAATATTCTGCAACAAAACATCGGAAATATTTACAGCAGTCACTGAAGACATGCTATACCAAATTCCACTATTCGAACATTATTCAAACTGGGATTTCTACACAGCAGACAAACGCATTTTAGCAAACAATCTGTCAGCAAGTGAAACGCTAAAAACATATCAAAAAACACAACAATTCAGTGAAAAGTTCCAACCAAAAATAATCAGCAAAATAAACAAATGCAAACAACAAAACCAAAAATTATTCTGCGAAAACAACATCGTCATTGATTTGCAATCTTTAAATGCAACCTACCAAGGAATTCATCCAAAATCAGTCATCATTGTCAACGACAACAAAAAAACCACAATTGAATATAACAGCTCAAAAGAGACTTTTTCAATTGCAGTATACACCACTGCAGATAATAACTACCGTGCAATCATAATCGACACTACACTTCTTAAAAAAACAATTGTACGCATGTTCTTAGGAGAACAAATCAATCACTTCAAAAAAATATTTGTATCAAACGAAACTCCAACAAGAATTGTAATTTACAAACAAAAATATACAAGAGAACACGAAAAACCATTCAAAAAAGAGTTCAATGATCAAGACATTTATTTATACATACCGGAAAAATACAGAGGACAAGAAATATCAATCATCCGCAACCTCACTCTAACGATTCCAAAAAATTCAAAATATGTTATACTAAATCAGACCAAAAGAGAAGAAATCCCTGTCAATCAAACAATCACAGTAAAAGAAAGTCAACAACTCCATTATTATGACGATAATAATGACCGAATTAAAACAGAGAGTATTACAAGAAAAATATTTACAGAATACTTGTTCGGTAAGCTAAAGAACGGAATATTGTGTCCTCTTTATTAATCTCTTTTTTGCCAACTTTAATACTAATTCATTAATTATTCTGCATGTTCTTTCAGTACTCCAATTTTTCTTGCGCAAGAATTTCTTGTTATCAATACTTTTTAAGAAACCACCAATCACATTATCAGAAGCAAATTCCGCAGAAAAACCATTTCCAGTTTTCTCCAAAAAATAAGCATTCACCAACTGCTCACCCTGGCCCTGAATAGGAATTGAAAGTACTGGTTTTCCAAGAAACACAGCTTCAGTCATCAAAGAAATGCCGCCATTAGTAATGACGCCTTTTGCAGAACACAAATCATCAAAAAACTCATCTTCATTAAAATTTTTAAAAAACAAATTATTCTCGCTGCTAACTTTATTAAAACCATAAATAATAAAATTTTGTTCAGGAAATTTTTTCAGGACATGTATAAGCTTTGTATAAGTGCCTGAAGTCTGATACACAATAACATGATTTCCCGCAGTATTTTTTCTTTTTCTAATTTCATCACGAACAACAGGCTCAACATAAACTGCACGCTTGTCAGTCACAGGAACACGAAAAAAAGAAGGAATAATAACTTTATCAGCATAAGGAACAGTAATAGTTGTAACAAACCACAATGTCAAACGACACCACAAACTGCGGTGCTTTAAACCAGTACTTGCAATACTCTGCTTATTCCTCAAAAAAGGCTGAGGAGGCAAATAATGCCCGGGCAACTGAATACTAATCAAAGGAATTCTTAATAAAAGAGCAGACCAAGCACACCAAGGCTCAAAGTCAGTAATGACAACATTAGGGCGATGCAACAAACATTCTAAAAAAACCTTCAAAAAAGATAAAAAAAACAACGGCGCAACAGAAAGATTATGAATTATTGTTTTCAATGCAGACATTCTATTACCACTATACTTCAAACGCATGCTTTCAACTTTGCAAACAGGGAACCAGCTTTTCAAATAATGCAAAGCTTTCCCGCCAGCAAAAATTCTAACAGAATGATGCTTTAACAAGTATTGAAGTAATGGACGACTGCGAGTTGCATGACCCAAACCCTCGCCGGCAATGCCGTAAAAGATTTTCATCACACATTTGGCAATAGAAGTTATTTATATAGGGTTCGTTTTCAGAACGTTGTGCGCCCGCAGCTCAGTCTGGATTTGAGCAGCAGGTTCCTAACCTGAAGATCGGGGGTTCGAATCCTCCCGGGCGCGTAAAATGTACAAAATAAAACAACAACCAACAGACTTTGTTGTCAAAGAAATATTCAGCCCACAAATAAAAGAAACAGGGAAATATGCATATTTCACACTCAAAAAAACAAATTACACAACATTAGACGCTGTTCAAAAAATAGCAAACACGTTAGGAATTCCACTCAAACATATTGGTTTTGCAGGCACAAAAGACAAACGTGCAATAACAGAACAAACATGTTCGGCAAAAAATATTAAGAAAGAACAATTACTGAGAATAAAACTAAAAGACATAGAAATAAATTTCATAGGATATGTTGATAAACCAGTATCACTCGGAGACCATGAAGGAAATTATTTTAAGATAACAATAAGAAACATAACAAAAACACCAAGCAAAAAAACAAACTTTATAAATTATTTTGGCGAACAAAGATTCAACAAAAACAATGCAGAAATCGGCAAATTACTGACACAAAAAAAGTTTAAAGAAGCCCTATTCAAATTAAGTTTGGATGAGCGCAACGGAACAAGTTCCGTTAGCACAGCAGAAATTCTTAATGAACCAGCTATAAAGGCACATCTCGAACAATACCCACAAGATTATCTGGGAGCAATAAAAAAACTTCCAATCAAACAACTCAAATTTTACATCCACGCATACCAAGCAAAACTCTGGAACGAAATGGCAGAAAACACACTTGCTGAACAACGTTCAGCGGTGCACCGCAAGAGTGCAACAGAAAAAACAATACCAAGCATTGGATTTGGAACAAAAGAAACTAACCTTATCAAAGAAATTCTAAAAAAAGAAGGCATAACAACAAGAGACTTCATTATTAAACCATTCCCAGAACTTAGTTCCGAAGGCGGTGAAAGAGTAGTATTTAGTGAAGCAAAAAACCTGAAAATAAGCGAATTAGAAGACGATGACCTTAATGCAGGAATGAAAAAAATAACACTCGAGTTCGAGCTTCAAAAAGGAAGTTATGCAACAGAATTTGTCAGGCAATTATTTTAGTGATGCAATAATTTGTTTGAAAGCAACACCAACAGGCTTTGAGGCATCAACACTTACAACTTTGTTTTGCTTCTTAAAATAATCAATAACAGGTTCTGTAACGTTATGATACACTTTTAAACGTTTTTTAATCAGTGGAGCAGTGTCATCCTTGCGTTTTATAAGTTTGCCGCCGCACTTATCACAAAAACCCGCTTTTTTAGGTGGAATAGTAATGCCATAAATTGTGTCGCACTTCATGCACTGCCACCTGTTAGTCAAGCGCTTTACTGCAATAACATCACTAACTTTAAGCTCAACAACAACATTAATACGCGTTATTTTTTCAAGACTTTTAGCTTGTCCGATGTCGCGGGGAAAACCATCAAGAACAAAACCTTTTTTGCAGTCAGCCTTGGAAAGACGCTTCCTGATAATTTCAGCATCAATCTAAGGGTCAATAAGCTATCCATGCTCCCTTTTCAGTTTAATTTTTTTACCACCAACACTTCCTTTTTCAACCTCATCACGCAACAACTGGCCTGCATCAATATGAGGGAGCTTAAACTTTTTGCTCAACAAATTCGCCTGAGTACCTTTACCACTGCCCTGAGGACCTAAAATAACAATACGCATAAGAGAATTCTTTGTTTTTGACTATAAATATTTAACCTAAATACTCAAGCTTTTCCCTCTCTTTCTCACTTTCTTTCCACGCAAGCTTAAGCTTTCCAACAAAAGGCAACAGTGATTTCTTAATCTGCAACCATTCAGCAAAAAACTCCTTAATAAACTGCGCATAAGATTTTTCATCATTCAACAATTCAAGCTCCAAAAGCTCACGATAAGAATGCATGATGTGCTTAAACAACGAAAGAATAGCATCTTTCTCAGAGCCGGTAAAAAACTTGCACTCATACATATTTGCATAAGAATTTGTGTCAGGCTGAAGAATGCGTTCAAAAACATCAATAACAAGCTCAAGACGCTCACGTATCTTTTTGCAAACATTTTTCAAAATCCAAGAATCACCCTCGACAGAACTAATCTCAAACTCTGCATCAAGAACATTAAAATCCGTGAGACTGTATTTTTTCTTTAAAACATCATATGATGATTGTTCCATAGCGCAGGATTTCAATGAAGCAGTATATTAATGTTGCTTTTTCGACCAGATGTCAAGAACCACCCGCTGAAGCAGGTGGCGTGAAGTGATAATAACCATAAGATTTAATAGCAGGTGGATTCTTGACATGCTCAGAAAATGCTCGTCATTTATCTTCGAATTAAAGTAGGTAGAGTTAGTCGAGAGCATTTTCTGACATTTAAAAACAACATACACTATTAAACAACATGCAATACATATATTTGGATAATGCCTCAACAACACCAATTGATGAACGCGTGCTTGAAGCAATGAACGTAAGCATGACAGAGAACTTTGGAAACCCTTCAAGCACGCATGACGCCGGCAAGAAAGCAAAACAATCAATTGAAACCTCAAGACAAAAAGTTGCAGAAATTCTCAATTGCATTCCTGAAGAAATAATATTTACTTCCGGAGGCACAGAAAGCATCAACCTCGCAATACAAGGAACAATAAGAGCAAACAAAAACAAAGGAAACCACATCATCACAACAAAAATAGAACATCCTGCAGTGCTAAAAACATGCGAGTATCTGGAAAAAAATGAAGAATTTGAAATAACCTATCTCGATGTCAACGAAAATTGGTTAATAAACATAAAACAATTAGAACAAGCAATAAAAAAACAAACCATACTAATAACAATACAATACGCAAACAACGAAATCGGCACAATACAACCAATTGAAGAAATTGGAAAAATCGCGAAACAAAAAAATGTTTTATTTCACACAGACGCATGCCAAGCAGCAGGATATCTTGATATTGATGTCAACAAACTAAATGCAGACTTAATAACACTTAACGGAAGCAAAATATACGGGCCAAAAGGAACAGGCATTCTTTACATAAGAAAAGGAACGAGAATAAACCCGTTAATTTTTGGAGGAAAACAAGAACAAGGAATAAGAAGCGGCACACAAAATGTCGCCGGCATAGCAGGATTTGCCAAAGCCCTTGAAATTGTCACAACAGAAAAAGAAACACAAAGACAAACAATTCTAAGAGACAAACTAATCAGCCAAATACAACAAAAAATTCCAGACGCAAAACTCAACGGACATCCAACAAAAAGACTCCCGAACAATGTCAATATAATGATACCCCATATTGATGCAGAAGCATTGGTACTGCTGCTGAACGAGCACAAAATATTTGCATCAACAGGATCAGCGTGCTCATCACACAGCATTGAGCCATCACATGTTTTAACAGCAATTGGGCAACCACCAGAACAGGCAAACAGCGCCATACGATTTACACTCGGAAAATACACAAAAGAGGAACACATTAATAAACTAACATCACTTTTACCGTCATTAGTCGAGAGACTAAAAAGCGATAAACCAGTTGAAATTGTGGAAGACAAATGAACCCGTTAATGCACACAACATTCACAACAAAACTTTTAACAGATGCAGGAATAAGAACCGCACAGCACGAACTTGTTTTAGGAAGCGTTGTGCCAGACCTGTCAATTTTAGGAGTCATACCAGAAAAAGACGCACACGAAAGAAGCATAGAATTTCTGGATTATTTGAGCCACAACGAACCAACACTAATTCCATTTGGCATAGGGTTTGTACTTCACGGAGAAATGCCAAGATGCTTGGATTATTATACCCATAAAGCAAAAGGATATATAGACCAAAAAAAAGAATCTGTGCTTGAAATCGCAAATAGATACAAAATAAACTTCAAAGGAATTAATGAACACATGCTATCCCATTGCCTAACAGAATTTGCATGCGACTCATTAGCAGAAAAAATAATACCAAAACAAGTACATTACGCATTCAAAAAAAGCAATCTCCCAAAAATAGCACACCACATGGCAACATTTTTTAAAGGTGACGAGAAAAAACTATTAAAAATAATGAATTTTTTCAAACACTTCAACTTCAACAAATTAAGAACAATGTATGGCATAGCCCATACAATACAAGACTTCATGATATACCATCAATTTGCAAATAAAGGCGTACTAAACACTTACAAATACTTATGGGTGAGAGTAAACCAATTCAAAACACACAGATTAATAAAAGTACTAAAAGACGTGCGCGAAACAGTACAACAAGACTGCTTCAGCTTTCTGGACAAAACACAAAACACAATGTAC
>CAYPAC010000041.1:0-1658 GCA_964408615.1 uncultured Methanosarcinales archaeon | reverse complement strand
TCAATGCCTTCGGGGTATTTTTCCCATAACTTTTTCAGGAAGGCTTCTGTGGCCTCTTGGCATAGTCTTTGTTTTTCAAGCCACGAGGACTTTACCAGTTGACTAGCCAGCTCGGTTTCGTCTTTTTCTGGGCTTCTTATCTGGCTAAAAAAGAGTCTTGAGCCATACATATGAAACAACCACTAAAAATACTTGCGTGCAGCGACATTCACGGAGACAAAACACTCCTTGAACAATTAGCTGCACAAGCAGAAAAAGAAAAAGCAGACGTAGTCATTATAGCGGGAGACTTCGCACCAAGAGACGGACTTAATACTGCGCCGCCATACATGATTGGAAGCTTCCTAAACAAAGGAAAAAAAGTATTTGTGTTACACGGAAACCATGAATCAGAAGCACTGCTAAAAATGGTTGAAGATGTTTACAGACTAAAAAGCATTCACGGCGACTATGCAACATTCGGAGATGTAGGAATATTCGGGTGCGGAGGAGCAAACGTAGGACCATTCCCAACAACAGAACAAGAAATATTCGAAGGACTGGAACGAGGATTCAACAAAATAAAAAACAAACCAGTAAAAATAATGGTCACACATGCACACCCGGCAGGTTCAATGATGGAAAAATTCACAAACATATTTCCGGGAAGCATAGCAGTAAGAAAAGCAATCGACAAATTCCAACCAGATATCTTATTCTGCGGACACGTACACGAAGCACAAGGCATAGAAGAAACCATTGGCAAAACAAAAGTAATCAATGTTGCGAAAACAGGCAAGATAATTGAGGTTTAAGACAAAGCATAATCAACAGCAGATTCTGCATGAATACGTGTGGTGTCATAAATCTTGACATAATACCTGCTTGAATCAAAATCCTTCTGTTGTACTAATAAAGGCAGTTCAGTACAGCCAAGAATAATTGCATAAACACCATTGCTTGCAGAACTCTCAATAATTTTTCTCACCCAACTATGTGATGAAGGTAATATTTTTCCAACACACAATTCATCATAAATAATTCTGTGCACAACATCTCTCGCAGGAAGTGCTGGCACAAAAACTTCCAAACCCTTTGCTTTCAAACGTTTTTTATAAAACTTTTTTTCCATAGTAAATTTAGTGCCAAGCAAACAAACCTTTTTGTAGCCATCCTGCAAAATCCTCTCAGCAGTTACATCAACAATGTGCAGCAAAGGAATGCGTATCTTTTCTTTAACCTCATCAGCAACATTGTGCATTGTATTAGTGCAAATTAAAGCAACATCAGCACCAGCACGCTCAACTTTTTGCGCAGCACAAACAAGCAAATCTGTAAGCTCACCCCATTCCTCTCTACGCTGCAATTGTTCAACCTCGCCAAAATCAACACTATGCAACACAATTTTTGCAGAATGAAGCCCGCCAATACGCTTCTTGACTTCTTCATTAATAATACGATAATATTCTGCTGTCGACTCCCAACTCATGCCTCCAATTAAGCCAATTGTTTTCATGCTGTTCTCTGCACTGCCCCGACTTATAAGTTTTACGCACGAACATTTGTCAAGAACCACCAGCTGAAGCAGGTGGCGTGAAGTGATAACGACCATAAGATTTAATAACAGGTGGATTCTTGACATGCTCAGAAAATGCTCGTCCTTTATCTACGAACTAAAG
>CAYPAC010000040.1:0-9518 GCA_964408615.1 uncultured Methanosarcinales archaeon | reverse complement strand
AATGACTGCAAGTCTTTTGGCGCTCTCATCTGAAATGGCGTTCTTGCAAATGAAGCAATTGCAGTCTTCACAGAATACTTTCTGCATAAATGTATGTTTTGCATGATTCTTCCTAATATTCGTGCTCTTTTTACTCCGTTTGTTTCAAGTAATGGTGCGAACTGAAATATCATTGCAACATCATTTTTTGCCATAAACTTGCACATTATGTGATTAATGCCTGATGCTCTTTGGTGTATGTAGTCTTTTTCTGTTTTTGTTTCAGCTCCATAAATTGCGTTTGGCGGGTTGTTCTCGAGTATGTTTTGGTCGTTATCACTGCTTTGTAAAAATGTTAAATATTTTCCTTTTCCGCCTTTTGTTGTCAAAACTCCGTATTTTATTTTCAGTTTGTCAGATTTTATTGTCGGAAAATTTTTTTCAGATGGATAAAGAAAGATTAAACTATCATATCCTAACTTCTCTGCCATATCAATAAATTCTTGTTCATTGTTGTTTGAAATTACTACGTCAATCATTTTTCTTTTTAAAGTAGAACGTATTTAAATAACTTCCATTATTATCAGTATATGCTTGTTCGTGTTCAGAAGATTTTGGCTGATGCAGGGATTGCATCGAGGAGAAAGTGTGAGGATTTAATAATTGCAGGTAAGGTTTTTGTTAACGACAAACCAATAAAATTAGGTGACAAAGCTGATACTGAAAAAGACCGTATTCGTATTGGGAATGAACTCATCCGTTCGCAAAGAAAGGTTTATTTTATGTTGAACAAGCCTAAAAAAATTTTGAGTGCTGTTTCTGACGAGCGCGGTAGAAAAACCGTGCTGGATTTGGTTAAAACAAGACAAAGGGTTTTTCCTGTTGGCCGTCTTGACCGTGATGCTCGTGGTTTAATCTTGCTGACAAATGATGGTGAAATTGCCAATAGAATAATGCACCCAAGATATAATGTTGAAAAAACTTATGTTGTTACTGTGCGTGAAAAATTGTCTCCTGAAAAGATTGCAAGACTGACAAAAGGTGTTCATATTGAATTCAGAAAGGTTGTTCCTTTAAATGTTTTTAAGCGAAGCAATAATTGTGTTGAAATAACACTGCATGAGGGTAGAAAACATATTATCAAAAGAATGTTTTTCAAGCTTGGTTTTTTTGTTATTGACTTATTGAGAATTAAGATTGCTAATCTTTCTTTAGGTAGTTTACCTGAGGGTTCTTCTCGTGAATTGTCTAAAGATGAGCTAACTGGTTTGCGCAGGCATCTTAATTTGTTGTAATAAATCACATGTTCTGCAAATTGAGTTTATGCTTGGCTCACTGCAGTTTGTGCATTTGTTTAGTTGTTTTTTTGTTTTTGTAGAAAATTTTGATTGGTTTTGCATAAAAAAATTCAGAATATTTCTTGCAGATTCTGGATTTATTTGTTTGCATTCTGTTAAAAAATCTCTTATTGTTGACCGTAATGACGTGACAGAACAAGGACATCTTCCGTAGTGAACTGGAAACTTCATTGCTTGACTGTATTGTACAATTTCGTCTTCTGTTACAAAAAATAATGGTTTGACGCGTGGCACTAAATCTGTTTTTTGCAATCGTTGTAGCGGCCCCGCCCTTGCATTTAAAGTTGTTCTATTTCTGAAAATATTCATCAATATTGACTGTACTTCGTCATCAAGATTGTGTCCTGTTGCCATTTTTGTCGCGCCTGTTTTTTTTGCTATGGTGTTAAACATTCGTCTTCTCATTACTCCGCAAACTGTGCATGAATTAACATTGATGCCTTTATTGTTTAGCGTATCGCGTGCATGACATATTGAATGTCCGTATGTTTTTCTGAATGAGAACACGTGTAATTTTACATCTTCCTGTTCGCATAATTTTTTCACGTTTTCTAAGTTTTGTTCAGTATAGCACCCTATGTGTACATCGACTGTAAATGCTTCAATATTATATCCTTGCTTTTTCAAAACGTGCAGCAGTGTTGTGCTGTCTTTGCCTCCGCTGACTGCAACAATTACTTTGTCTTCAGAAGTTATAAGATTGTGTTTTTCTATTGTTTCTTTTATTTTTTTCTCTACTTGCGGGATTATTGAACTGTCAATCGTTGTCAGTATTTGTGTTGGTGAAAGCATGCATTCTTGCATGTTTGTATTCTGGGGGGCAATGTTTATAAAGTCTGCGCATCTTCTGGCGTGCATGGTTGAAGGTAAGTTGCGTTCACGAACATTTAGAAGAATTAAGGTTAAAACTCCTGGTGCGCGTGTTACTGTCCATTATCGCCGGCGCAAGCCTGATTTTGCAGAGTGTGGTGGTTGTGGTGTAAGATTAAATGCTGTTCCACGTGGATACCCATCTGAATTAAAAAATATGCCAAAAACTGCCAAGCGTCCTGAACGTCCTTTTGGTGGTGTTTTGTGCTCTGCATGTATGCGTAGTAAAATTATTGATAGTGCAAGAAAATTGTGAATGCTCTTGTGGTTGCGGTGACGCGCCATTGATTGTGAGAGCGGAGGAATAAAATGATTGATGTTGGAAGATTGTGTGTGAAGATTGCTGGTCGTGATGCTGGCAAAAAATGTGTTGTGGTTTCTGTTCTTGATAGTAAATTTGTTTTGATTGATGGTGAAACTCGCCGTAGAAAGTGTAACCTCATTCACTTGGAACCTTTGGATAAAAATCTTGATATGAAAGAAAATGCTTCTCATGATGAAGTTGTTTCCATGTTTAAAAAAATAGGTATTGAACTTGTAAAACATAAATCAAGAAAGTCTACAGTTCGTCCAAGAACATTAAGAAGAAGCAAGCTTGCGAAAAAAACAGCTGAAAAGAAAACCACTGCTGAAGTTGAGAAAAAACATTCTCCTAAAACTGAAGTAAAGAATGTTGAAGAACAGAGCAAGTTTAGCTCTTCTGAATGAGTTCATGCAACTTTCCAACATTTATTTCTGCTGCTGCTACTGGCATTTCTATTCCAAAGTTTAGCAAAACTTCCGGATGTATTTCTCCGTAAACTCCTATGACATCCTTGTTTACTGCTACTTCAACAACTCTTCCTTGAATAAAACTATTGTGAGTGGTTTCTCTTATACTAAAAATTATTCCAAGATTTCTTAGGAATGTGTCTATTGTTTGTCTTATTCCTGTAAAATCTGCGTTTGAGTTGCTTGTTGCTATTGCCAGAATTTCTTTGTCAATAATTTTGTTTCCATTTCTTTCAGTTACAATTCCTTGTTCAAATATTTTTTGTGGATAGTCTACATGTTTGTTTTTGCTTAAAACTTCAAGCAGTATTGGGAGTATTTTGTTTCTTACTGCTGAGTATGTTTGTGAAGTGTAGTTTTCTATTTCAATAAATTGTTCTTTTGTGCGCAGATTGTCTTGTAATATTGTTTTGTTTGATAGTATTGCACTGAATACTTCTTGATATCCTTGTCCGATTATGAGTTTTCTGCAAGATGTTATCTGCATTTTTTTTCCAATGATGAATTGTGTGAGGGGCAATGCTTCAATGTTGTTGTAACCATACATTACTGCAATGTCTTCTATTACGTCTGCGGGATGCATTATGTCTTGTCTTAATGCAGGGATTTTTACTGTTCCTTGTTTGTATTCGTAGCGTGCTTTTTCAAGTAGTTTTTTTATTTCCTTCTCATTAAGATTTAGTCCTAAAAATTGTTGTACGTCTTCCTGATTTATTTTTATTGTTGTTGTTTTTGTGTTTGGTGTTTCTATTTTGTTACTCCCTTCTGTTATTGTTATTGAGAATATGTTATATCCTCTCATTGACAATACATGTGCAAATATTGTTGCCGCAAGCTCTGTTGCTGTCTCGTCTGTTCCTGTTGCTTCAAAAAATATACTTGTATCTCCTTGTTTTAGATTGCCCATTTTGTCAGAATTTATTATTGGCGGAAAGCTTAATATCTCGTTTTTTGCGTCTATAAGAACAGGATAATTGCTGGCTTTCTCAAATATTTTACCGTATTCTTTTCCTTTTTGGTGATTAAGAACTATGTGGGATAACGTCTGTTCTTCATGCCACCCGAGTGGAACAAATTTTACAGATTCTGGTTTGACTGCTTTGTATGTTATTGGAAATGTTATTTGTTGTGCAGGATAAACTCCTATTGCTATTTTTTGTCTCTTTTTGCCGTAGTTGTCACAGAGTTTTTCTTGAAGTTGTATAATCTGATTTAACAGGTACTCTGTAAGTGGAGGACCTCTTACAATAAATGCCGCAATATGTGGTCTTATCGCATTGACTGATTTGTCTACAACTATTTTTTGTCCTGATTTTTTAAGTTGTAGTTTTGGCAGTCCTGTTTCTTTGCCGATAACTCCTCTTAATAATATTGCCAGTCCTTCTGCACTCCAGATGTACGGCTGGTTTGTGTCATTGAATTTAACAGACACTTTATCTCCTTGTATGTTTTCCATTTCTGCTTTTGCGTATTCAAGGAGTTCTTTTAATTCATCAATTTTTATTGTTTTGCCGAGTAATAAACTAAAGTCTTTGAATGAGAATTTTATTGTTGGCATTAGAATGTCACCTTTGTATTTCTTAAAAATTCAATGTCCTGGCTGAAAAGGTCGCGTATATCATTTAGCCCGAGTTTGAACATTGCTATTCTGTCAATGCCTATGCCCCATGCAATTACTGATATTGCTTTTCCTACAAGTGGCTGCACCATTTCTGGCCTGAACATACCTGCTCCTCCTAATTCTATCCACCCTAACTGGGGGTGTTTTGCAAATAATTCCACACTCGGTTCTGTGAAAGGGAAATATCCAGGCACAAGTTTTATGTTGTCTGCCCCTGCAAATTCTTTTGCAAACATACGTAACAATCCAAATAAGTGTCGCAGAGTTAATCCTTCTTCAATTACTATCCCTTCTGTTTGATTGAAGTCTGGGAGGTGTGTTGCATCTATTACGTCCTTTCTGAAACATCTTGTTATTCCAAAATATTTTCCAGGTATTTTCAAGTTTGGTGATGCCAGCATTCTTGATGAACAAGTGGTTCCTTGTGATCTTAAAATATTTCTTTTTGTTCGTTGTTCATCAAAAATATATCTCCATCCTTTGCTTCCTGCAACTCCTTTTTCGTGGGCTTCCTTTACTTTTTTTATTAGTTTTGGGTTTATGTCACCGTATTTTGGTTCTTTTATGAAGTATGCGTCATGTATGTCTCTTGCTGAGTGGAATTGTGGCATGTATAGTGCATCCATGTTCCAGAATTCTGTTTCTACTATTGGTCCTGTCATTTCACTAAAACCAAGATTTACAAATTGTTGTCTTACATTATCTAGAAATGTTCTGTAGTGGTGTAGTTTTCCTGCGTGTATTTTTGGAGCTTCAAGTGTTGTGTCATATCTTCTGAATTTTTTGTTTTTCCATTCTTGTATTTTTAGGATTTCTGGTGTTAGTTTGTCAATTACTGCAGTAAATTTTTGTTGTTGTAATTGTTTTCCTGCTTCCAGTAGTTTTATGTTTGTTTGTTTGTGTTCTTCTATTTTAATGATGTCTTTTCTTTTTTTTAGTGTCTCTATTATTTTTTTTTCTTCTTGTGTGAGTGTATGCTGCTGTATTGGGAACTGTTTTTTGAGGAATGTTTCTTCTGGAAGTTGTGTTGTTAATAATTTTTTTCCTTGCTCAGTTAGTGATATTGTTGGTGGTTTGTCTTTGCTGAAATTGATTGCGTTTTTTGTTTTGAGAAGTCCTATGCTTACATTTAGTTCTTCGTTTGTTATGTTTGCTGTTGTTTGAATTTTGTTAAGTTGGAATGGTTTGTTTTTCAGTATGTTTAGTAAGTTGCGTTCTGGAAGTCCTTGTGTTGTGATTTTTTTGCCGTTCTCACCAAGTATTATGCATTCTTCTGTTGTCGTGGTTAGTTCTATTGCTTTTTTACCTGCAAGCCATTGTAGTGCGCGCATGACTTCTGTTTCGTTCATGCCTGTTTTTTCAGTTAATTCATTTATTGTTGTGCCTGTTTTTAGTAATGGCAGTATTTTTCTTTCAAGCGGATGTAGTGTTTCTGTGAGTTTTGAGATGTCCATGAAGTTGGAAGAAAAGAATAAGTATACTTAAAACTTACTGCTTAAAGGTTTGTTTTCATTTTGGCGGCAGTTTCATTGTCTTCCATGCTGTTTCAAATAAATTTTCCATTGCTTTTGCATAGAATGGTGCATCCACCCATATTCCTACGTCATATGTTGGGTGTACTTCTTGATCGTCTAATAGCATGAATACTAAGTCTTTTGCATCTACTATGCAGAATCTTGCTTTGTTGTCTGTGTGTTTGACTTCTGCTATGTCGCCTAAATCTTTGAGTGCGTCTTTTGTTTCTTTTGTTAGTGGCGCTGCGATTCTTATTTTTACTCCTTTTTTCTTGAGTTTTTCAAATACTGGTTTGAATCCTTCTATTTTTCTTAAAAATCCTTGTGATGTAGTCATTATTGTTACACTTTTTTGTGCGTTTCTGACGAGTAATTCTAAATGCCCATATAGGTTGCGTCTGCCTCTGAGGCTTCCGCTTAATTCTGTTGGTTCGATGAGTTCTATGCCTTGTGTGTGTAGTGTTGTTAGTTCGTTGATGAGGTCTGTTTGTTTTAGTTCATCAAGTCTTTTTACGCGTTCGTCTGCAATTTCTTTTGTGTTTTTCTTTACTCGTTCAAGAACTTCTGATGGTGGGACTGCGATGTATTTTATTGGTTTGCCGAGTTTCATTACAACAAATCCTTTGCGTTCCAGTGTTTCCAAAACATCATAACTTCTGCTTCTTGGCACGTTTGCAATGTCAGATAGTTCACCTGCTGTTGCCACCCCTCTTGATAATAGTGCCGCCCAGATTTTTACTTCGTAGAGATTGAGGAAAAAGTATCGTCGGAGTTTGCTTAAAAATTCTTCTTTTACTATCATTGTACCATCCCCCTTTTTGTTTAAGTCAAGCAAAACGGTAGCGATTACTACTATTAATATGTTCCGTTTTGCCAACACTGGCAGGGAGTGTCAGTATTTTATAATAGAGAACACAATTAATTAAATATTCCTGTTCTCCATTATATCCAGAGAACCGAACAATACTTATCATATTACTTCGGTTCTCTGTTATATTTTGTTTCAATTGGTTGTATTTAAGATTTTATATGCTTGACTATTGAATTTTATATCTGAGTATTGCTGCAATTCCGCCTATCCCGTCAAGTTTTTTTCCTGCTTGGTTGTCACTATGAATAATGTGGATTGTTCCCCTCATTTTGTCTGTTATTTTGAGTATTTTCTCTATTACCTGATATTTTTTTCCTTCTCTTGCTTGTGTTATTAATCCGTCTGTGATGATTAGTGTTCTGACTGCTCCTGTTTCTACAGCATCGCTTGTTGCTGTTATACCGTAAACAACATTTCCTTCACGTCTGATTTCAGCAAGAATTTCGTCGACGAGTTTTAGTTCGTTTGATGTTCTGTTTTGTTTTAATGCTTCCTGTACTTCATCTCTTTTTAGAACTTCATTGAATGCTGTTTCGTCGACTGATGAGCAGGTTGCTTGTATTATTTTTTTTCTGAGTTCGTCGTTTCCTATTGTTTTTAGGAGTTCTTCTTTCCAGAAGGATGGACTTGCAAGAATGATGTTGTCTAACTTTAATCGTTGTTCATATTCGTTTAGTTTTTGCATTATTGTTTTGTAAAAATCTCCTGTTGGTTTGTGTTCTGCTCGTTTTTTTGCAACATCTCCTTTTATGTGCGCTAAAAGTTTGTATCCTTGGCGCGTCATTTGTGCAAAGAATGCTTCTTCTCTGTCGAATATGCAGATTATTATGTTGGGTTGTTTTAGTTCTGTTGCTTCTTTTATTTTTTGTGTTTGAAATTCCAGCCAGTGTTCTTTTTCAATTGTCAGACTGTCATTTTGTTCTGCAGTTAGTGTGTGATGGCTTTCTCTTTGAACATCTTCAGGCCCTTCAATGATGGTGCCGCTTATTCTGAGTGTTTGATTGCTTGGCTCGTATGTGATTGTTTCTGCTTTTATTTTAATTGTTATTGTTGTTTTGTAGCTTGCTGATTTTTCTTCTGTCCCTGTTTTTATTTTTCTTACTGTTGTGCCTTTTACCAAGTCTCCTATATTTATTATTGTGCTTAAGTACCAAATATCTTCAGGATTTTCTATTTTGAGTTTTATAATTCCTTTTTTTAGGTTTGAGTGGATTATTTTCATGTAACTCCCATATTTCTGGTAGAGATATAAATTTTGCTAATAAAATTTGTTGAGTGAACGCAGTGAACTCACAAATTTTTTTTCGTTACATTTATATATACTTATTGCTGGTAGTTATTGCATGATTGTTAGAAATACTAAAGGTCAGGCTCCAACGCTTATTTTTTTAATCATGATTTTGCTGGTGTTTTACATTCTTTTTTTGCCTGAGTCTGAGCGTGAGAAATTGCTTGGTGAGAATGATTCCACAACAAGTTTTGTTTCATCACGCGAGTCTGTTGTTTTGTTGTCTGATGATGTTGGCACATTAACGCAGGTTAAGGAAAAGGATATTGAACATGCATTAACACCTGTTCTTCTTGAGGAACGTGTTAGTGCTGAGGTTTTTGCAGAACTGCCGCCTTTTACTGTGCGCAAGGGTTGGTTTTTTGCCAAGCCAAAGGAATTTGTTTTTTCTCTTGATAAGCCTGACCTTACTGAAGACTCTCAACTGAGTTTTCATGTTGGAATGCATCGTGGTCTGTTGAGTATTAAAGTGAATAATGTTGAGGTTTTTGATGGTGAATTAAGTGATGGTCCTCAGATTGTTAAAATTAAAAAAGAGTTGTTGCAGAAGGTTAATGTTGTTGAGTTTGCTGGGCAGGGTTTTGGTTTGCTGGCAAGGGAATATCATTTTAGTGATGTTAAGATTGTTGGTGATGTTAAGGATGTTGCTCGCCAGTCTGTTGTTGAGTCTTTTATTGTTTCTCCTGAGGAAAAAAATGCTCTTGCTTCTGGTTATTTGTCGTTTTATGCTGTTTGTAATAGGGAGCTTGCTGGAACTTTGACAACAACTTTAAATGGTAAACTGCTCTCGTCCGCAGTGCCTAACTGCAACAGTGTGAATCGTTTTGAGTTTGTTTCTGATGATTTGGTTGAGGGTAAAAATGTTTTGAATTTTAACATGCCTTCTGGCAAGGCTCGTTTGGATAGTGTTGTTGTTAAAACAAAGCTTAAGCCTACTAAGGGTTATGTGAATTATTTTAATGTTAACAGCACTGTTTACAATAGAATTTTGACTTATGGTGATGATGTCATGTTGCGCATTTATTTTGTTGATGACAATGCGGTTAAAACAGCTGACCTTAATATTAATGGTATTTTGAGCACTGTTGATCAGCGTAATGCTTTGTATGAAAAAGACATTACTTCAAAAACTCGTGAAGGTAATAATTATGTTGCTCTGACCCCTAAAGTTGCAGAGCTTAATGTTGTGAAGTTGGAAGTTAAAGTGGAATAATGATGGTCGAATGGCTGATGAAACAAAAAAAGA
>CAYPAC010000039.1:0-9554 GCA_964408615.1 uncultured Methanosarcinales archaeon | reverse complement strand
ATTTGTGACTGATTCTGGAATAACACCGGGCAATGGCACAATATTAAATTTAATATTTGACGTGAACGAAACAGCCCAAAACAGTTCAGTACTATTAAACGCCACACAAGTACTGTTTTTAGACATGAACATAGAACCTGTTTTAACCAACACAATTCACGGAAATATCACGATAATTTCCAACAACAGTTAGAAAAAATGATACGTGCACCAGTATACAATAAACAATACTGTTGTGTTCAGAAATAAAGCGAACTGATTCTTACGACGACAAAAAATGCAGATTGAAAGATTTTTGTCACTCTTTAGTAATAGGTTAGCTATTTACTAATCTGTTTACTACGTGCTCTGAATATGCACGAAACAGAACTCCAAAGAGGTATATTTATAAACCATTGGGTGATATGATTAGCCAGTTGGTTGCATAATGAAGGCAATATAATGACAACCCCCATGCCAAAGTGGATAATGAGACGATATTCTGTACTTTGGAGAGCATTTGCCAAACGAAACTTTGACTATACACAAGCAGCAACCACACTAAACGAAGGAAATGAACGCCTCGTAAGCGTAGTCCTTTCTGACTTAAAAAAACACGGTTGGATGACAATACAATTAGATCCTGTTGACTCACGAAAAAGAATATACACGCTAAAAAGCCCACAACAATCAATAACAGAGCTTGAAGATGGATGAACAATCATCAGAACACAGTCAAAAAAGAGGTGAAACCTGAAAGACAACAAAAAAGGTAAACAAAAGTTGAAAGAGTAAAAATGAGTGAAACATTAAGCGAACAAAAAGAGAACAGTTCAAAGAAATTAGTAGTTATAGCATTCTTCCTCTCAGGCATGACCGCGTTAATTTACGAAGTTGTCTGGTCGCGACCTTTGCAGTTGATTTTTGGCTCAACAATTTATGCCGTGTCGACAATACTAACAACATTCTTGGCAGGATTTGGAATAGGCGCATACATTTTTGGGAATATTGCAGACAATTCAAAGAATGAATTACGCTTGTTCTCGATGTTAGAATTAGGCATTGGAATTTACGGACTCGGCATTTTTTACTTGTTTAGTATAGCGTCGTCAATTTATCTCAATACGAACGTGCAACAAAACCTGTTGCTCTTCACCTTAATTTTCTTAGTTCTTATAATTCCAGCAACATTATTTGGGGCAATTTGGCCAGTTGTCAATAAAGCATATGTTCGCTTAAGTTGGGTGGGAAAAGATGTTGGACTGCTCTATGCTGTGAACTCATTCGGAGCAGCGTTAGGACCAATAATGGCTGGATTTATTCTCACACCATTCATTGGAATAAAATTCACGTCAATTATTGCTTCTGTAGTGAACATACTCATTGCAATTGCGCTGTATGCAGATTCAACGAAGAAAAGAGGCGCATCATGAACAGCAGAAAAGTGTTGTTATTGGCATTTGTTGGCTCCGGTGCAGCTGCGCTAATCTATGAACTGGTATGGATACGACCATTACAGTTCATACTTGGTTCTACCATCTACGCGATTTCAACAATATTTGCAGCATTTATGATGGGATTGGCATTAGGTTCTTGGATAGCAGCAAGATACGTCGACAAAATTCACAATCTGCCATTAGCGTACGCGCTAATAGAATTAGGGATTGGGATTTATGGAGTTTTATTGTTAATAATCTTCAACTGGCTTCCGTCACTTTACCGCGCATTATTTTTCCTGCACACAAACTTTTACTTATTTGAAACAATACACTTTTTGTTAACTTTTGTTGTAATCCTTATTCCAACAGCACTCATGGGCGCCACATTCCCAATCATTGCCAGATTCTACATAAAAGAAAAAATAGGAAAAGGCATTGGAGAAATTTATTTTGCCAACAATATTGGAGCAGTAATCGGAAGCTTTACAGCAGGATTCATCCTAATTCCATCATTTGGAATAAGCTACAGCAGTATAATAGCAGCATCAATAAACATGTTTATTGCAGTTTTAATAATGTACTTTGCTTCAAAGCGAATTGCTGCAAAAATAATTCCAGCAACAATTATAGTATTCTTATTTTTGATAATGATACAGAATTACGACATACACAAAATTTACGCAAGCAGTTTTGCAAGACCATTTTATCCTGAAGAAGTTGTTAAATCATCTACAAACGTTCTTTTTTACAAAGAAGGCCTGCACACAACAGTTAACGTAATGGCAGTCCAAAAAGAAATAGCATTATTCATCACAGGATACCCACAAGGAAGCACTTTCTTTGAGGACATGCGAACAAATTTTCTCCTCGCATATCTGCCATACTTAATAAATCCCAACGCAAAAAACGCATTCATCATCGGCTTGGGCACTGGAACAACTGCAGGACAATTAAGCCAATTTATAAAAACAACCACAGTAGAAATAGAACCGGCAGTAGTCGAAGCAAGCAAATTCTTCCCATTCGTAAACCTTGAAGTGACAAAAAATCCAAATCACACATTATTACTCGGCGATGCAAGACATTACCTTTTGAAAAACAAAGAAAAATACGACATACTACTTTCAGAACCAATAAACACATGGCAAACTGCTTCAACATCCTTGTTTTCAAAAGAATTCTTCAAACTTGTTAAAGAACACTTAACTGAAGAAGGATTGTTCTTGCAATGGGTTCCAGGATACAGCTTTGTTCCACAAGATCTCAAAAACTTTTACAAAACATTCAATTCAGAATTTCCACACGTCATAGCATTTGTTAACGAACGCCAAGATGCAAATCTAAAACTACCAGCATCTGAAATACTACTAATCGGCTCAAAAACACCAATACAATACAAAAACATAAGAACAAACTTTGACATGCTTCCAGAATTCTCAAAAGAATACTTCAAGATTATTCAACTTGAATCCGGAGACAAAATTTTGGACTTGTTATTATTCACAGACAAAGAAATGGAAGGATACGGCAAAGATGCACGCATAATCACAGATGATAATGCCTTACTTGAATTTTCCACTGCAAAAAACTTGTTTTCAAAAGATCCGGAGATTGTCTTGAAAGATGTTCACGCTTTTTTAGAAAAAAGAAGGAAACAGGAGGAAAACTGACAGAATAAGCAAATAAAAAATATGATTAAAAAAAAGAGGCAAAAAAAAGGTGTTATTCTTGCATCTTCAATTACAATAGTTTTTGCCATCTTCCTGCTTCTTTACGCCAAACAACCATCAATAACAGGATTTGCAATAATTGATTCAGCAGTATTCAACGAAACATTAACAATAGAATTCGGAGCAAAAATAAACAGTTTGCGCATAACAGGAACAGCACAAGGAAATGGCATTGCAAGCATTTATCTCGGAGATGCGCTTGTTACGAATATTAGTCTGCCAGATGAGGAGACTAATGCAACAGTCATTGATTTTGAGAACAACTGCATTGAAACATGTGAAACAGTAAATGCATCATCACAATTACGAGCAGAAATAAACGGAACAATGCTCATTATGCTAACAGGACTTAACTACACACTCACTGAACCAGTTCCTGAACAGAACATAACAGAAATACGCACAGAAATCAGAAACAAAACAATCACAAACATAAACATTTACACAGACAAAGCAAGATATCTCCAAGGCGAAACAATAAACATTTTTGGCACAATCATTCTTGAAGACAACCAAACAGACACAAACGCAACACTAAACATAGAATACAATGACACAGTGATACGTTCAGCAATTGTACTAACAATGAATGGCAGTTATGCATACTCACTAACAGCAAACTTTGAATCAGAAGGAGTGTATTACGCAACACTTTACATGAACAATAATTCAGCACAAACAATATTTTATTTAAGTAAAGAAAATGCCACAACAAACAAAACAAATGTAACAATAAACGAATTAAGAACAGACCAAGGCAAAGCAGAAGTCGGCAAACCAGTCAAATGGAAAAAATTTGTAAGCATAGAAAAAGACGCAAATGTACGCGTTGAAAACAAAACATTAGAAATAGAACTGCCAGAATTTGCAAACAACATAACAGTAAAAGACTTAACAAACATAGAACAAGAAAAAATCAAAATAACACAACCACAAGCATTCATATTCCAAACAAACACTGCAGAAAAACCATCCCAAAAAATAAGCTGGACAGAAAAAGAAATACCAAAAAACATGACCTTTGGGTATACTGTAGAATACGAAACACCAGCACCAATAAAAGAAGAGCAAGAAAAACCTGAAGGAAAAGCAGTGCGCATAAAAAATACTGCATCCGTACACTACACAAACGTAACAGTTTTAGTACAATTAGCAAATAAAACAGCAGGCATAACACCAAAGAAAAAAGTATTTGCATCAACGGATACACCAGAATTTGATGTGTTCGCATTCGGAGGCAACCACAAAGTCAAAGTATTCTGGCAAAACGGAAGCGAACAATTATTCAACGAAAGCACAGAAGTCACATCAGACAAAAGACATAACGTAACAGTTTTGAATAATACAGTACGTTGGATTGTGCCGCAATTATCAGAACAAAACTATATCGTGCAAGAAGTGTACGACAATACGAGCAATGTTACATCTGCTTTTGTAGAAGACAACGAAATGAATTTTGTCGTTCAAGCAGAAATTATGGACAAAGGCTCAGGAACATTTGCCATCAAAGTACCAGTACTGAGAAGCATAACACCAGGGGTGTACAACTTAGTCATAAATTCAACTAACGGCCTGCAAAAACAAGAATTCCTTTGGGGATTGGTGAATCTAAACACTCAAAAAAGCGTTTATCTACCAGGAGAAAACGTTATTATGACTGTAGGATTGTTGAACGCATCTGGAAAAAGAATAATAAATGCTTCAGTAAACATAATAATAAACAAACCATCAGGAGATAATGTCATTCTTTCAACACAAAATACAAAAGTGAAAAATAAATTTGACGGAACATATCTCGCGAACATTACTGCAGACGAACTTGGAAATTACACAATAAACGTAAATGCAATAGCTGATACTTTTGACGCACAATACGAAACATTTTTTGAAGTTAAGAATTTTGTTGAATTTGACATAGAAAGAACAACAGAAACAATAACCGATGTTCTTACAGAAACAAAAGCAGAAATCAAATTTACATCTTTTATAACTGCTGAAAATGTAACAATAACAGAAAAACTACCTGCAAATTTTATCCAAGTGTATGCTGATAATGCAGTGGTGCAAAGAAAAGCTACAGAAAACGAGACATGGATAATCTGGAATTTTGACAAACTAAATAGTGGTGAACAGAAAAACTTAACATACCAGTACACCCCGCCAGATGCAAGCCCAGTAATCTACCTAATTGGACCTATCGAAGTAAGATACAATAACAACAATTCTTTCACAGAAAAAAGAGAATGGTCGGTCATAGTTGCAGATGTAGCATTCTACTTTTTCAGATGGTTCATTTATGACGGCAGAGACAACACAACAGCAATAGACCCATCAGTCATGTGCGCTGGAAAAGATTATACCATACGCCTTGCAGTTGCAGAAACAGCAGATGACGAAAGCTCACCAACACAAGATTGGGATTTACAGGCATTTGAGTCAGGTTCTTTCACAACAATGCCCAGCACTAGTTTTAGCTTAAGAGGAGCAGAAACAAACCCACATACAGATGCAGGAAATTTATTTGGAATAGCTGACACTTGTTTAGTAGTAGCCAATGACAAGTGCGAATGGGGAGGACCTATATTTATATGGAACATATCCATTGCAAACACCATTACCCCTGGAGATTATAAATTCAAAATACTCCCAAGTCAAAGACCAACAGGACCAAGATTTGACACAAATATTTTAGACATAAGCGTAATAAACTGCACAGACATCAATCTATTCAGACCAGTTAATGTTTTCTCACCAAGCGGAGAAAAAAATAAAGTAATCAAAGGACACACAGCCACAATAGCATTAGAACTTGCAAATTACAATACTTCAGAAGCACTTGATGCTAACGCAACCTTGAGAATAACAGAAGGAGGAACAACACAAGACTGGTTCATTGTAGAAGGCGCAAACCAATCATTTGGCTCAATCGCAGCTTCTGCAAGCCAACCTGCAGCATTATCAAACAAAACAATTATTTGGCATGTTCAAGTTCCGGATGGCATTGACGGTTCAAAAACGTTTCTTGCAAACATAACCATAAATTCAACAACAGCCATAAGAACTGTTGCGCGCAAATTTACTTCATATGTGTTTGAAGGAGATTTAGCAACAGATGTTGTCATGTACCATGCAACACCAAGAGTCACATCAGCAGCCACAGGTGACAACACATTTAGAAACATTGCAGTCTGTAATTTTGGAGACTATAACCTAACATTCAACATAACAGACTTTAATATTTTCCACACAGGCACAGCAACATCAGACCCAACAAAAACAGTAACAGGCACTGGTGTTTTAGGATGGGTAAATATAAACGTAACAACCTCAGAATGCTTTGTTGCAAGAATTCTGTATACACCAGGTGGTGATGGCGGCGAAGAAGAATTCACACTTGAAGCAAAATGGAAAGACCCTGCCACAGGTTTAGCAAGAACACTAACACGAAAACACACAACAATAACACTAGCATCAGGGAAGTCAGGAGTAGGACTAACCCCATTCTTAAATAATAACAGCTTGAATAATATAACTGTTCAGTCAAATACAAGTAATGTTAATATAAATCTTACCTACAGAGCTGGAGCAGCAGGCGCTTCAGGAGGTTCTGGCTCAATCTACGCCATAGACTTATTTATACCACCAGGATTTGCAAACGTAAGAAGTTTTGACAGAACACCTGACCCAGGATACCCATATGGTTCTGAAGAAGCTGGCTGGACAGCACGATGGTCACTCCTTGGCACAGCTGGAGCAGTCTGCGGCAACACAGTAGATACAGGATTTGGATGCCCCATAAGCTTCAAAGCAGACATAAAAGACCCCCCAAAATACTCTCCTGGTGGCCGAGCATTTACCATAACAACACTAAGTTTTGGCTCACCAAAATCAACAGTATCACTAAAAGGATATGGATTCCACACAGACATACTTCCATTAATTATCAATTCAACATGGATAAAAACACAAAGATCTTACAACAATGGCTCTGGCTTGACCAGCGGATTTCCAACAACATTTAATGCATGTGGAAATTTTAACACGTCCTTGCAAATATTCAACAAAGGAAACGTACTGGTAAATGGTTTTAACATTACTGATAAGAAAATAAATATAAGTGTAACGCATCCGAACAACTTGATATTTGACAACCCACTATCAAACCCATCTTCAACAGCCGTAATAATACCTGGAGAACAAGTCCTTTGGAATGATAGTAGTATAAACTTCACCAGATTTGGCAAGATAGATGCGCAGTATTATAACTACACAATAAATGTCAGCGCGCAAACAAATGGAACATTTGAGTTTCAGTACAGTGCAATATTCAATTCTACCAATCAGACATTCTTGGATAAGAAATATACTCTGCTAGCAACCTGCGGAGCAAATCTATCAGTAACAACACCAGCATTTAATCCAGCATCACCAGTTGCTCAAGGGACTAATTTTAATGTTACTTCAACAGTTGCTAGCAACGGGCCAGGCAGTGCATCAAACGTCATTGCATACCTGAACTACACCGGAAACTTCACTGTCCAAAACAACACAGGAACACGCAGCAACTACACAGTTCTTGGAACAATAGCAAAAGGAAGTACTGTTGTAGCAGAATGGAAAGTAAACAACACAGGCGTTGATGCAGGCACGTACACATTCTGCATACAGGTCAATGCAACAGAAAACACGACAAGCATACAAAACTGTTCAACAGTAACAGTTGCAGAACCTGGCGTTCAGCTCACGCTTGTAAATCCAATAGCAGTATCAAACGAAACAGGAACAAGCACAGGAGCATGGGAATTTGGCTGGGTCTTTAATATCACAGTATTTTCAACAGGCGGAAGTAGTTTCAATGTCACTGCAGGAATAAGCAATGACAGTGGTACAACATACAAGCAGTTTGGCACACAACTGTACACTTCAGGCAGTGGTACGGTAAATTACAGTTTTGGATATCGTTCAAATTGCAATGACCTGCCAACTCCAACAAATTTAGTCAGGTTTAATGACAGTCTTGGCACAAATTCAACAACAGTATCTATAACAGTAACGAAAGCAAGAATAAGATTTGAACATGTTGCAGGCAATGGCTCAGTAGCAAACAGGTCAGGACAATCATTCACCAACCTCACCGTAAAAGTAATAGACAATAATGGCAGCAATGTATCCAATTTTGCAGTCGCATTCTCAGTTACGAGAAACAACGTAACATATTTTACAGACACATATTTTCAAAAATTCACCAATGCAAGCGGTTATGCCAGCCTTGGCTTTAATGCAACATGCGAAGCAGAAATAACAGGAGCACCAAAATTCTTAGTAGGAGAACAACAATGGAAAGCAACAGTAAACACATCTGAAACAACATGCTATTTTGCAAATGATTCATCAACATACACGCCACTGAACCTTAATGTGTCAGGAGACATACGACCAGAATTATCAAAACCAGACGGCACAACAAACTTCACCCAAGAAGACATAATCAACTTTTTAGGCGCAACAACTGATGATTGCGGAGACTCATTATCCACTAATGTCAGTTATTTAGGAAACACAACAGCATCTAGTTTCAGATGCGACAATTCCTCAAAAATAGGAGCAAATGCGTTCAGCTGTGATTTCCTAACAACTCTAACAACAAGAAGTGGATGGTACAACGTAACAATGATTGCAAACCGAACAGGACATTATGACAACCTCACAACAAAAAACGGAACAAGTGATGTCCAAGGCTTGTTCTTCTTAGATCCAAAGAAAAAGTTAGTAAATCCAAGAATAAACCCAGAAAGTGCTGGTTGGGGAACACTCAATTGGAACTTAACCGTCAATGCATCATCAGGAGATCTTCAGCGTGATTTTAATATTACGTTGTTCATGGATTTAGGAAAACCAAACCCACCAACAGAATGCGGACTAACACAATGCAAAAACCAAACAACAACAATATGCAGTAACTGCATCAACACACAAATAATATGGCTAAGAAACTTTACAAACACAGACATAGGACAATGGTTCTTCCAATACAAAATGAACGACACAGAAGTCACATCAACAAGCGGAACAGCATTCACATTCAACGTCACAAAAGACAGAACAAACATAACATACGGACGAGTTGGAAACCACACAGACGCAAGCCCCGTAACAGTAATATATTTAACACAACCACAAAATTTTTCAGTACAAGTATTCGATTTAGACAGAGGCACTTTTAATTTAAGCCCGAATGCAACAGTCAATTTCACAATAACAGACACGTTCTACACAGGAAACACATTCTCATTAGGAACAACAACAACAAACCAAACAGGACACGCAAAAATAAACTTCAACCTAACAAGCTGCACAGTAAAAGCAGGAACACAAACATGGATAGGACAAATAAACGAAACAGAAA
>CAYPAC010000038.1:0-9654 GCA_964408615.1 uncultured Methanosarcinales archaeon | reverse complement strand
TTGCTGCATTCTGGAAAGATAGCTGTTGATAAAGAGGGTAAAGTTTGTTGGATTTGGAATCCTGAATTGGTTCAGCGTTATCTTTCTAAACCACATTTACGAGTACGATGAAATCACAAGTTCATTTTGCGGATGAGAAACGTTTCAAGTATTGAGTAAATAACTGCTCAATTATTGCCGGTTCTTTCTTGCACAAAAACAATCACAACAAACTCTTCCTTGCCCTGAAAAACAGAACGACGCTCTTTGACAGAGAACTTGTGAGCAACAGCAAATTTAATTAACAAAGACTCAGCAACTGGCTTTGTTATTAAAACAACAACACCATCTTGCTTCAAAACAAACTCTGACTGGTGAAAAAACCAATCGTAAACTTTTTCCAACTTTTTCTGCGGAAGAATTCTTGATGGTTGCAAAGGAAAAGAAACAATTCTGTCAATAGTTTTCGGTTCAAGTTTAAGGTCAAGCCACTCAACATCTGTGCGGCTAAAAGAAATATCATCCAACACACCTGCAATCTTGGCATTCTTTTTAGCAGCAGACACATGCTGAAACGACTCATCAAAACACAAAATCTTGCCGGCAAAACTTTTTGCTTCAGAATCCCAGAGCGCAAAAAGCTTGTCAAAATTAAGTTCTTTAAATGCAAGGATTTTCAAAAAACGCAATTCGTGCTTACTAAAAAAACGAGGAGAACGATTACGGGCAAACAACGCAGCTTCAATTGCAATAGTGCCAGCACGACAAAAAGGGTCAAGCAACAACATTTTTGGAGTGAAACCTGCAAATTGCAGCAAACAAAAAGCAACACTGCCTTTCAAAGAATCATGACCGAGAAAAATACGGTAATCACGCTTGGCCAAATCTTCAACACCAATGTCAATGCCAATAATAATTGATTCTTCAGAACAAAAACACAAAACAACAACATCAGGATTAGACAAATTCACTTTTGAACCAGTAATATCCTTAATAACACCGCCAACAAGCCCTGCTGTTTCACGAGAATCAATTGAATAAGAAACACATTCTGAAGCAAAAGAAACATTCTTAGAAACAAATTTTGGAAGCGAACTGTTTTTCAAACCATCAGAAATATCTTTCTCATCAAAACCAGATTCTGACAAAAATAAAGCAACACGAGAAACACTGCGAACAAAATAAGCAATCCTACAAGCAGTTTCAAAAGAGGATGCTGAGAAAAAAAAAACACCCTTCTTAACAACAACATCAAAACAACCCAAACTTTTCAGCTCAGAAACAGCAACAGACTCCAAGCCAAAACTAACCACTGCAAACAAACGAACGCTATCCATGCTGCTCTTCTTCTCTCAAAATAACTGCAGTAGTAACAATCCTGTCACCCTCTTCAAGACGCATAACACGAACACCCTGCGAATTCCTGCCAACAACAGAAATATCACTTGCAGGCACACGAATAACAACACCCTTCTGGCTCATCAACATAATTTCATCAGCATCAGTAACAGGCTTAACAGCCACAACCCTGCCATTCTTTTCAGTAATCTTGACATTAATAACCCCAACACCACCACGCGAAATAAGGCGATAATCACCAACAAGCGAACGCTTGCCATACCCAAGCTCAGTAATCGTCAACAAAGATTTTGTTTCATCAACAACAACAGCATCAACAACAACATCCTGCTCCTTCAAACGAATACCAATAACACCCTTAGCAGTACGGCCAACAGGACGCACATCATTCTCATCAAAACGAACAGCCAAGCCCTCAGCAGTAGCAAGAATAATCTGCTTGTTCCCATCAGTAAGCTCAACACCAATCAAAGAATCACCATGCTCAAGCTCAATAGCAAGAATGCCACCCTTACGAGGATTGGCAAACTCAGTTAAAGAAGTCTTCTTCACAATACCCTTCCGCGTAATCATGAACAAATAATTATCAGGAGCAAAAACCCTCACCGGAATAAGAGTAGAAACACGCTCATTAGGCGCAAGCTCAACAACATTCACAACAGCAGTACCACGGGCATAACGACCTGCCTCAGGAACCTGATAAACCTTCAGCCAATGAACCTTGCCAAGATTAGTAAAGAACAACAAATAATCATGCGTGTTCGCAACAAATAATTTATCAACAATATCTGTATCCTTAACTTCAGCACCAACAACACCCTTACCACCACGCTGCTGCTGCTTGTAAGTATCAGCAGGCAAACGCTTAATATAACCAGCACGAGTAACAGTAACAACCATATCCTCAGGCTTAATTAAAGACTCTTCCTCCAAACTATCAGAAGCACCATGCATTACTTGAGTACGACGCTCATCACCATACTTTTCCTTAATCTCAAGCATTTCATTCTTGATGATTTTTAATATCTGCTCCTCAGAAGAAAGAATAGACTGAAACTCAGCAATATCTTTCAATGTCAAAGAATGCTCACCCCTAATTTTACTCTGTTCCAAAGAAGTAAGTTTTTGCAACTTCATATCCAAAATCGCTTGAGATTGCAGTTCTGAAAGCTTGTAATCAGCCATCAAACCAATCCGCGCATCATCAGCAGACTTCGAAGCCTTAAGGAAAACAATAACATCATCAATATTATCAAGAGCAACAATCATGCCTTCCAACAAATGAGCTTTCTTTTGAGCTTCTGCCAAGTCAAACTCAACACGACGACGAACAACAATCTGGCGATGCTCAATAAAACAATGAAGCATGTCTTTTAGAGAAAGAACTTTAGGCTCGTTATTCACAAGCGCAAGCATGATAATACCAAAACTTTCCTGCAAACGAGAATGCTTAAACAACTGATTAAGAACAACATCAGGATTAGCACCACTCTTAAGCTCAATAACAACACGCAAACCATCACGATCACTCTCATCACGCAAATCAGTAATACCCTGCACTCTTTTATCACGAACAAGCTCTGCAATCTGCTCAATAAGCTGAGACTTGTTAACCATGTAAGGAATTTCGGTAACAATAATACGAGACCTGCCCTTAACTTCCTCAACAACAGCCTTTGAACGAACAACAATTTTACCCCTGCCTGTTGTATACGCATCCTTCAAACCAGCAGAACCAATAATTATGCCACCAGTAGGAAAATCAGGAGCAGAAACAACATTCATTAAAGCAGAAGTGTCAACAGAAGGAGCATCAATACAAGCAATAACACCATCACAAACTTCCTTAAGATTATGAGGCGGAATGTTAGTAGCCATGCCAACAGCAATGCCAGAACTGCCGTTCAACAACAAATTAGGAAACTTAGAAGGCAAAACAACCGGCTCCTCAAGCTGACCATCATAATTAGGAACCATCTTCACAGTTTTTTTATCAATATCCTGCAACATTTCTTCTGCAAGTTTTTTCATACGGGCTTCAGTGTAGCGCATCGCAGCAGCACGATCCCCATCAAGGCTACCAAAATTTCCTTGACCCTGCACTAACGGATATCTCAACGAAAAATCCTGCGCCATCCTCACCAGACTGTCATAAATAGACGCGTCACCATGCGGGTGATATTGCCCCATTACTGTGCCTACAACCCTCGCAGATTTTTTAAATGGTTTGGCATGCGTGTTTCCCATCTCATACATGCCATACAAAACCCGACGATGAACCGGCTTCAAACCATCACGAACATCAGGCAAAGCACGACCAACAATAACAGACATGGAATAATCTAAATAAGAAGCCTTCATTTCATCCTCAATCACACGAGGAACAATCTTCTCAGTTACTGCAAGGTCATCAGCCATTTTTATAGGTGAAAAAACGCTTTTTTCGACGAGAAAAATGAAGTGAACAGAGTTTATAAATATTACTGTATAGACGAGAAATGCTTAACAAAACTAATGCCAAAAATTCAAATACGTTGCGACAACTTTGCCGTTTCTTAGTTTTTCCACAACATCAGCACGCTCATGATGCGGCTTTAAATCATCCTGAGTGCGAGTTTTGTATGTATGACCCTCACCATGAAAATGCCCAACATAAACACTTTTCTTAAAACCAACCCTGACAACATCACCTGTCTCAATAGGAAGCATGCCTGCAACATCAACTGCGTTAATACCAAACTCATTATCTCCAAGTTCAAGTTCTAATGAAGAGCGGTTGCTCGATGCTTCATGAATAACTGTTCCGTTAACAGACTTTACTTTTGCTTCAACAACAAAATAATCTTTTTTATCCATTTTTTTTTGTATTATAGCGAATCACTTTAATATTCGGAACTTGGTGACCCACAAAAAGTGTTCGCTTATTAGTAAATAACATTACACACGTTGTTCACTTTATCCGAAAATTAATGTTATTTACTATAATCAATGATTTGTTTATAAACTTTCGTTTTCACAATTTAGCAGCAATTTCTTTCAAATACTTTTGCTGACGCAGTTTTTCTTTTTCCAAACCCTCATAGAGAAAGGATTCATCATCAACAATTCGCGGAGTTTGACGAGCAAGCATGACAACATCACTACCCATCTTGGAAAGAGCAAGAACATAACCGGTTGCAGACATTAGTTTTTTAGCAAAAATGTCAACCTCATTGTAATCAGGAGCGTTATCCAATGAAAGACGCTGACGAGAATAACCCATCCAAGCATATGCCTTACACTCAATCACGTCAGGCTGCATCATGTCGACAATGAATTTAAATTTGTCAGGAGTGTCCATGTTAATGCCCTTCATACACGTAATTCTCATGATAGTCCGTGTTTTGGCATTTTTGAGCAAAGATGCACTTTCCAAAAATTTCTCCCACGCATCAGGAATAACAGGAATACAATATTTTTGATACGTGTCTTTGTCCCACGCCTCAACCGACAAGTAAATGTTAGTAGGACAGATATCCAGAGCTTTAATTGTTTCAGGCACTGTGCCAGAAGTAACGGCAAAGACTGTAGTAAAACCCCTGCAGAAGAATTCTTTGACAAGCTCAGAATAACGAGGATACATCATAGGCTCACCAGTCAAAGAAATTGCGGCATGCTTTGGCACAAATGATTCATCAACTTTATTTTTGTCAGCAGAAGGATGACCGCCAAAACCCAACAACAATTTATAACGTGCAGAAATACAATTTTCAACAATATCCCCAGGCTCATCAACCGGGCCAACCCAACCAGTTGAGAACACAGAAGTATCACGCCAACAATGCTTGCAACGCTTATTACAAGTAATAGCAGGACTCATCTCCAAACACTGATGGCTTGGAATACCATAAAAATCATTCTTGTAACACTCAGCATTTCCACGAATACTCTCCTTGCACCACATACAAATCTTAACAGCAGAATGATTACCAACAAGACGATACTGCTGTCTCTCAAGACGCTGACGCTTTGGCACAGAAAGCTGTGTTTCCTGCACAGATTCAGAGCCTATTACAATCAAAGACATGTTACCAACAAAAAAAATAAGGAGATTTATAAATCCAATTGAATCTCACTTTAAAATGAGTATAACTATCGCTGAACTAGTACAAAAAAACCCAGATGATATCCTGCCAGCTATTGCCCAAATTCCATTAGAAGAACGCGCAGAACTATTACAAAAAACACTTAATTTTTTGCAAGACAAAAACAAATCACGAATACTGGATTACACCAACAGCCATTATGCAATTCAAGTAATCTTTGCCGACCTAAAAAGAGAAACAAAAGGCTTCATTCCACAAGAACTGGCAGAAAAAACATTACGATATTTCATCGACGTTATTGAAACAGGAAACCCTCAACTGCACTATTCAGCAACTTTAGCAGCATCTGTTCTGATTAATCATTACCCGCCATACTCACAAGAACTCTGCGACATAGCCAGAACAACATTTGAAAAACTTGCAACAGAATCACCAGAAGAAAACGTAAGAGAACACGCCCACTGTTTAGTAAAAGCTATTCACGATTTAGAAAACGATGTCCCTTTTGAAGAATTAGGATTTGGCGACTAAATTTTCAAACACACAAACATTTATAAAGAACTTACTGTTTTCTCCGTGCATTAGCCCGAGTCTCAAAAGGCGCTTATAGGGTTAAACAACAAAAGTTGTTTAATTCTATGCATAATACGATGGCAGAAGAACAAACACAACCACAATTAAGACACCTTGTACGAATTGCACAAACAGACCTAAACGGCAAAAAAACACTTCTTTACGCACTCTCAAAAATAAAAGGAATAGGAAAAACATATGCAAACGCAGTCTGCAATCTTGCACAAATAGAGCCAACAAAAAAAACAGGCATGCTAAACGACACAGAAGTCGCCAAACTCGAAAAAGTAATCAAAGAACCAATAGACAACGGAATGGCGCCATGGCTGCTAAACAGAAGAAAAGACTTTGAAACAGGAGAAGACAAACATGTCATCACAGGAGAACTCATATTCAACACAGAAAATGACATAAAATTCATGAAAAGAATAAAGTGCTACAAAGGAATAAGACACATACTCGGGCAACCAGTAAGAGGGCAACGCACAAGAAGCAAATTCAGAAAAAACAAAGGAAAAGTAATCGGAGTCAAACGAAGCGCAGGAGCAAAAAAAGGAGGAGGCAAAGTCTAAATGGGCTCCCCGCGAAAAATAAGAAGGTCATTTGTACGACCAGGACATCCATGGCAAAAAGAACGCATAGACCAAGAAAATGCACTCTTAAAAGAATACGGGCTAAAAAACAAAACAGAAATCTGGAAAACAACATCACAACTACGAAACTTTGCAAACCAAGCAAAAAAACTAATCGCGGCAACAACACCACAAGCAGAAAGAGAAAAAAACCAATTGCTACAAAGACTAAGCAAACTAGGACTAATACCAAAAGACGCAAAACTTGACAACGTACTAACAATAACACTCAAAGACTTGCTTGAACGAAGACTACAAACACTCATTGTAAGAAAAGGACTTGCAAAAACAATGAGCCAAGCACGACAATTCATAACACACGAACACATCGCACTTGGAAACAAAAAAATGACAAGACCATCACACCCAATAACTGTTACAGAAGAACAAACAATACAATTTGCACAAACATCACCAGTAGCAAACCCAGAACATGCAGCAAGAACAAGAGAGGTAAAAAAATGAGAACAGATAATTTGCGATGGGGACTGTGCCACATTTACGCATCATACAACGACACAATCATACACATAACAGACATAACAGGAAACGAAACAATATCAGTAGCATCCGGCGGAATGATGGTAAAAGCAGACAGAATGGAAAGCTCGCCAACAGCAGCAATGATGGCAGCAAAAAAAGCAGCAGAAACAGCAATGGAAAAAGGAATAAACGGAATACACGTCAAAGTAAGAGCACCCGGAGGCCACAACGGCCCAAACAATCCAGGACCAGGAGCACAAGCAGCAATACGCGCACTATCCCGAATGGGACTCAAAATAGGACTCATTGAAGACGTAACACCAATACCACACGGAGGATGCAGAAAAAAAGGAGGCAAACGAGGAAGGAGGGTATAAATGACAGACATAGAACTAATAAACAAAGACAAAAACTCAGGACGAGTACAATTTTTAATAAAAAACACCAGCGCAGCATTTGTCAACTCATTAAGAAGAACAATGACAGAAACAGTGCCCACAATAGCAATAGAAGACGTAGAATTCACAAAAAACAGCTCAGCACTTTATGAAGAAATAATAGCCCACAGACTTGGACTAATAGCACTGGAAACAGACCTCAAAACATACAACTTACCAAACAAATGCAAATGCAACGGAGAAGGATGCGCGAGATGCACAGTAAAAATAATATTAAGCGCAAAGGGGCCCTGCACAGTATACGCAGAAGACATGAAAATAAAAGACCCAAAAATAAAACCAGTACACCCAAAAACACCAATCGTAAAATTACTAAAAGGACAAGAATTAGAATTTGAAGCAACAGCCGCACTCGGACAAGGCAAACAACACATGAAATGGAGCCCCTGCTTAGTATGGTACAAACACAAACCAATCATAGAAATAGACGAAAAAAAATGCACAAACGCAGAAGCAGTAGCAAGAATATGCCCCGTGTCAGTCTTTGACACTAAAGACGGAAAACTCGTCATAAACAAAGAAAACTATCTCAAATGCACACTATCAAACGCGTGCGTAGATTTAGCAGAAAATAACTCTGTAAAAGTAACACCCAGTCAAACAGAATTTGTCGTCTACCTCGAACCATGGGGACAATTAACACCAACAGAAATACTAAACGCAGCAACAGACCAGTTCAGAGAACTGCTCACAGAATTAGACGACAAACTACCCAAATAAAAATTGCGGAGGTGGCAGAGCCTGGTCAAATGCGCTAGGTTGAGGGCCTAGTCCCTAAGTGGGTGCGAGGGTTCAAATCCCTTCCTCCGCACTTTCATAATAACATGACAAAACGAACCGGACCTACAAACCCAGTAATGAAACAGCTCATACAAGAGCTAAGAAAAGAATCAGCTACACAAAATGCTGACATCTGGAAAAGAATAGCAGATGACTTAGAAAAACCAACACGACAAAGAAGAGCAGTCAATTTATCACGCATAAACAGATTCACAAAACCACAAGAAACAATAATAGTACCAGGAAAAGTATTATCATCAGGAATGCTTGAACACGCAATAACAATAGCTGCATTTGCATTCTCAACAACATCAAAACAAAAAATACAAGAAGCAAAAGGCAAAATAATAACAATAACACAATTATTAAAAGAAAATCCAAAAGGAAAAAATGTGAGGATAATAGGATGAATGAACTTAATTTAGACGCAACAGACGCAATCATAGGAAGACTAATGAGCTATGCAGCAAAACAAGCACTATTTGGAAATAAAGTAAACATGTTCAATGTAGAAAAAGCATTAATGAGCGGCAGTCTTGAATACAACTTCGAAAGATACCACCACTTAATAAAATACACAGGACAATACCAAAGAGGACCCTACATCCCAAAAGTAGCAGACAGATTTGTAAAAAGACTAATCAGAGGAATGCTGCCACACAAAAGACAAAGAGGAGCAGAAGCATACAAACGAATCATGTGCTACAGAGGCATACCTGTTGAATTCAAAAACAAAACACTAACAACATACGAACAATCAGACAAAAAAAGACTAAACGCAGTAAAGTTCATCACAATTCAACAACTCTGCACAAAACTCGGAGGAAGATAATGAAATACATCCACGCAACCGGAAAACGAAAAAGCGCAGTCGCACGAGCAACATTAAGCCCAGGAAAAGGCATTATAAGAATCAACAGCAGACTATTACAACACTACGAACCAGAAATGCACAAACTAAAAATCCAAGAACCACTACTAATCGCAGGCGACACAGCAAACAAAGTCAACATAAACGTAAACGTATTCGGAGGCGGAATAAGAAGCCAATCTGAAGCAATAAGACTCGCAATCGGCAAAACATTAGCAACATTTGACAAAAAACTAACAACGCCATTTGGAGAATACGACAGACAACTACTCGTGGCAGACGTAAGAAGAAAAGAACCAAGAAAACCAAACTCACACGGAAAAGCAAGAGCAAAAAGACAAACAAGCTACAGATAATAAACTTTTCTTTCAAAAAGAAAAAGTTTTACCAAAAGAAACAGATATGGAGGAAAATAACAATGATCATACCAATAC
>CAYPAC010000037.1:0-9724 GCA_964408615.1 uncultured Methanosarcinales archaeon | reverse complement strand
GACGAAGAGTGATCCATGAAACTCTATTTATAAGCAATTCTCAGAAACTCAAGGAAGTTCCAGATTTTTAATCATTTTCAACTTAATATTCTTGAGTGGCATCGTAGACTTAATTTCTATTCTGGAGAGCAACTCACTCAAACACGCGTTCTTCAAGCTTCAATTCCTTAACCTTTTTCAACAAATGAGCGTTTTCAGGAGCGTATGTTTTGTCGACAAGCATTAATCCATTTTCACTGCCCAAAAACAAGTAAGGGCGCTTGTGTTGATTAAAAACAACAAGATCAGGGTGTTGATCATTATTTAAGTTACAAGTAATTGCTGCATAAGGCTTTGTCCACTTTGTTGTCATATAATGCCACCACCAAGAAGCAACAGCAGCACCAATCATAAAACTCATAAAAAGATGAAAAGGACGGTTTTTGAGATAGTATTGGTCGTCTAACATAAAACAGCAAAACGAGAGTTGTTTATAAACATCCTCCATAAAATTTTTATAGTAAGCATTGTTTGTTCAAAAAGATTACGACAATAGGAGGAACAAAAAAATGATACGTACACAACCAATAGAACGAATTGCACAAGATGACTGGAAATTTGGATTATCATTATTACCACACTTAGGAGAAGGAAATGTTTCAGTCTCACCAACAAGCATACGCACAGCACTATCAATGCTGTACGAAGGCGCAACAGGCGCAACAGCACAACAAATAGCACAAGCAGCACATATTTCTGAAGACGAAAAAACCCGCAGACAAGGATTTAAAGCATTAACAAACGCACTAAATGCAGTAGGAGCACCATACACATTACGATGCGCAAATGGAATCTGGACAACAAAAAAAGACCCAGTAAAAGAAACATACAAAAAAGTAGTTCAAGAAAATTATTCAGCAGAAGCAAACGATGCAGACTTTGAAGCAAACTCAGAAGGTGAACGACAAAAAATAAACGCATGGGTTTCTGACAAAACAGAAAAGAAAATACCATCATTGTTTCCAGAAGGAGCAATTGACGAGTCTACCATCTTGGCATTAGTAAACGCACTTTATTTCAAAGCACCATGGGAGAACAAGTTTGATGAAAAATACACGCAAAACCAAGAGTTCACTTTAGCAGACGGGAAAAGAATCAAAGTCCCAATGATGCGCAAAGGAACTGTTGAACAAAAGTCTTTACCAAGGTTTGCATACGCAGAATTTGACGGCGTACAAGTAGTACAACTGCCATACAAAGGAAGACTATTAGCAACAATTGCGTTCTTGCCACCAAAAGGCACAAGTGTTCGAGATTTAGAAACACAACTACAAAATGGCAGTATAGACTTTGCAGATTTACCATACAGATTCATAGATCACCCATTTGCACGCTTAGAAATACCTAAGCATGAACTCAAAGGAGATTATGATCTAACAAAAGTACTTAAAAATATTGGAATCGAAAGAATATTTGATCAAGAAAAAGCAGAATTAAGTGGCATAGCAGATACCACTAATCGAACGATTTATGTAAGTTCGGGAGTGCACAAAACATACTTCAAAACAAACGAAGAAGGCTCAGAAGGAGCAGCAGCAACAGGATTTGGACTAAAATCATTTTGTACTTCTGTTGAAGAGCCGCTGAAAATAATGGAATTCGTAGCAGACAGGCCATACTTAGAAGCAATCGTGCACCCATCAAGCGGAGCTGTTTTGTTCATAAATAGAGTTGAGGACCCACAATAATTTTTTTAATTAAATTTTTTAACTCACCAAATAACATCAACAGCATTCTTGATGTGCGGATCTTTTGCTAATACTTTCGCACGCATAAGTCTCGCCGTAGCTGCGATTATTCTGTCGTGTAGTTCGGGAACATTCTGTATTCGTGCTGTTTCTTCTATTACATTCAAACCGAGTGGAAGTGCGATGTAATTCTTCCCCACTTTAATGCGTTCGATAAGATTCGTGAAATCTACCTTAACACGTTTTTTCTCGACAATATAAAGAAGTTCAGCAAGAACAATAGTCGGAATAAGAATGGTTGCTTCTCCATTTTCTGCTGCTTCAAAAATTAGTTTTGCATTCTTACCTAATTGTACGTCCTCTGTCAAATACCATGCAAGAGCGTGAGTATCGGCAATAAAAGAATTCATTTTCTGAACAACGATTTTTTGGCGTCCTTAAGGTTATCATTACTTATAGAAATACCTTTCCACACGCCTTTAAGACTTACAACTTCCGACGCGTCTTTAGTGAATTCTATTTCCTGCTCAAGCATTTCAATCTTCCTTGCGATAGCTTCCATATCTCTTTTAAAGACTATTAACTTTATAAGTCTTCGCATTTCTCATTTCTGAACGCGCTAACTTTCTTCTTCGCGCTCAATAAAAATTTGTTTGTATTTTGAATTTTTACTGCAAATGCATCAGCAATGCGCTCTTCCTTTTCAATAGAATGAATGCCAGAAAACCAAGCAACAGGAGAAAACAATCTTACAAAATTAATGCTGAACTTATTCCACGCAGAATTATTTTTGACATGCGAGAGCTCGTGCAACAAAACAGATTCCAATTCTTTTTTTGACAAAGATTCAAACATGCCAACAGAAACAAAAACCTTTTTATTAATACTGAACGCAACAGGCAGTGCTTTATCAACAACAAATAATTGAGCAGAAATACTTGTTTTTTTACAAAGATTTTTGAAAGCTTTATTCTCATACTTTTTTGCAGTTCTTTCATACATTTTTGGAATAAAAATAGCACCAACAACAAATGTTGCTACCAAAACAGGCGGCAAAACATACATCATAAAATTGGCAAACACCATTGTGCAAAGCGACAAAAAACTGCTGAGAAAACCCATACTGCAATTAATCTTTATTGACGAAACAAACAAAGGACTGACAATAAAAAAAAGATGCACGTACAATAATGAAGTATAATTATACTTCTTCCACGCACAAAAAGTCAGGATTGCGCCAAGCGATGACAAAACAATAAACAGAGCAGTCAACGGCGCAGTAAGCAGTTCATTAAATGTCGCAATCATTTTTTCCTCTTAAAACGGTCATTAAAGTAAGCAACAGCAGTAGAGCCAAATGCATCAATCAAGTTGTTCACTGCCTTGTCAATCACAGATTTTTCAAAATTTGTTTTATTCTGTGATGGAAAATAAACGTATCTTACGCAATCCTTCTCGCTGGTTTCAATGTTTCTCTTCAGCAAACCTTTGTCATGAAGTCTATCACAAATCACTGCAACGGAACTTAATGCGACTTTGTTTTTCAGCTTCGTGTGTATTTCCTTAACACGCAATTTTTTGCCAGGCCACAAAACTTTCAACACAGATGACTCCAAAGGACTCAACAAAGAATCAAAATCAGCAATTTTTTGTTTCATGCACAGATATAACACCGTCAGCTTTAAATAGTTTACGAATCTTGTAAGACTTCATGCGAAAAATACTTTTTTGGCAACAATATTATTTGTTCGTGGTGCATAAACTTTAAATAGGAGTTACTTTACATTAATTGTAAAATATGTTTATTAGACGGAGGATGGCAATATCAACAACATGAAAAAAAATGTTTTATTCTGGCTCGTTTTGCTTTTAAGCATTAATGTTGCTTACAGCCACAGCGAAGAAAGTTTTAAAGAAGCACAAGAATTAATAAACACAAAAATTAGCTGCGACAAACTAACAGATGAAAAATTGGAATTAATGGGGGATTATTTTATGGAACAAATGCATCCTGGCGAATCACACGAAATGATGGACAAAATGATGGGCGGGGAAGGTTCTGAAAACTTAAAACAAATGCATATTCAAATGGCTAAAAGGTTTTACTGCAATGAAGATGCTGGCGGAATGATGGGGGGAAATATGATGAACATGATGATGGGCGGAAACATGATTGGGCAAGGAGGAATGATGAACATGATGGGCAGTGGTGGAATGATGGGAACAAGTATGTTTGGCTGGATGTGGTTCTTCTGGCTGATAGGAACAGGAATATCGATAGCAGTTCTTGTTGCACTAATATTGCTTATAATCTGGCTGTACAAAAAAATAATGAAAGAAAAATAATGACACTAAAAGATAGATTAGTGGGGGCTGCAGGAACAGCATCAGCAACAACAAGCATACTTGGAGGATACCAGCTCTGCCACAATATTTGTTTAGGAGCAATTGCATTACTTAGTGTTATCGGCATTACTGTAGTCGGCATGCCATTAATGTTCCTGACAAAAGTTGCAGTTCCTTTTTGGATTATAGGGTTTGTTTTTCTAAGCGGAATGGCAGTCTTAACTTACACTAAAACAATGCAATTCTCACATAATCTAATGATAGCAAATGCAGGACTTATCATTGCAGGAACACCATTCCAAGCAGTACAACAATTCCAAACATTACTGTGGTTCTTAGGCGGAGCATTTGTTGTAACAAGTATTATTTTAGCGCTACAATCCCGAGGAGAAAGAAAGTGCTGCGCTTGACACCACCAATAGTTTTTTTACTAACACTTTTAGTTGGATTTGTTGTTTTTAACACATACACTATTTTTCAAGTCAAGAACGATTTCAACCAGCCAGTTGTTACATTTAACACACCACTCCCGGAACAACGATTGTCAATGATGAGCTTCAGCGAATTTGACAAACAAAAAGCACGCGAATTTATGGACAAGGATAATGATGGAAGATGTGATGCCTGTGGAATGCCCATTGACCAATGCATTGCAGGGGGAATGATGCAGTGCAGCATGGACACCACAGCAACACTTGGTGTTTTAGGGTCACAACACATACACGCAGATTTTAAATTATTTATTGACGACAAACAATTTGATTTCTCATCCTTTTCACACATGCAAAGAATGAAAGAACAAAAAAGTGTAAGTTCATTCATCCACGTTGATTCGGGCGCTCCAGAACCGGAAAAAATAGGAGATGTGCTGCACATGCACGCAACAGGAGTACCACTTAGTTTATTCTTCGAAAGCATTGGAATCAATTTTGACAAAAACTTAAAATTATTTGTCAACGGAAAAGAAAACAAAGAAGGCAATAAATATGTGTTTAAAGACTTAGACAAAATATTAATAACAAACGGAAAAGGAAACATACAAGAACAATTAAAAAGCATCACTGACTTTGCGAAGGTGCACTAATATGAAAACTGAGCATTTATTATTTAGTCTTTTAGGATTATCATTAATTCTTGTAAGCTTCCAAGCTTATTCACTGTTTACTGTTCAGACACAAACCCCACATCAACAAAATACAGTTCAGCCAACCAACATAAATCTCCCAGCAAACATTCAGTCAAGTGCTCCAATCCAATTCAAAAGTTTTGAAGAAGAAGTGGCTTATTACAAGAAAAATGCAAAAAACCCGAACAATCTTGATATTGAAAAAGCAGTAAGAAACATGGACAAAAATCTTGACGGAGTTTGTGATAAATGCGGCATGGCGATTCTTCACTGCATAGAAAGCGGAATGGAGAACATGTAAAATGTTGTGCTGCGACAAGAAAGGATGGAAATCTTGGTTAATGACAATCGGTTGTATTTTGCCGCTTATTGTTTTGATTGCGGCACCAGCACTCGGTTTTAATAACAAATATTTAACATTGCTTGCATTTCTTGTTTGCCCGCTTTCAATGATTATCATGATGATGTTTACGAACAAAGATAAAGAAAAATGCCATTAACAACACAGGTTGGAAAATGAAATATTTACCCACACTCATTTTGACTAGCATGTTGGTTTTAACTGCATGTGCACAAGAATCGATTAGTGCAGAACAAGAATCATTTAAAGAACTATGCAATAGAGAAGGACACGGGTGGATGAAAATGTCAGAAACAAAAAACGGAATGATTACAGGGCTGGCTTGCGACGGATGCATGCCGGATGCAAAAAATCATCTTTGCGACCAAAAAGAATATGGGGAGTATGTAAAGAAATGAAATATAAACTATTATTTTTGTTGTTATTGATGATTCCAACAGCATTAGCACTTGACCTTCCGATTGGCGTGCAAAAAATTATTGCATACCAACAACAAATTGCTCTATCAGTAACGTTCTTAATCGCATTTATTGGCGGCATTCTGACGTTTACATCACCCTGCGGGTTTGTTGTCGTGCCAACATTTTTTTCATACGTGTTCAAAGAAAGAAAAAGAGCATTATTCCTGACAGCATTGTTTTCATCAGGAATGACACTTGCATTTGTAATTTTCGGACTTGTAGCAGGACTTATGGGAAATTTTTTCAACACGTACAAAGAATTTTTTGCAATGCTGTCAGGTATTGTGCTGATTATTTTTGGCGGCATGCTTATCTTGAACCAAGGATTTTCATTTTTTGATTTTCGCATCAAACACAAACCAAACCATAGTTGGGAATCATTTATTTTAGGATTTTTGTTCGCAACCGGATGGACACCTTGCGTAGGACCAATACTTGGGGGTATTATTATTCTGGCAGCAGGAGTAGGAAGCGCCATCAAAGGTGCATTATTGTTTGGAAGCTATGCGCTGGGTGTTGCATTGCCATTAATGATAGTTTCTTATTACTCAGACAAATATGACATTTCAACATGGTTCACAAGCAGACACGTGAAGTTTAGTTTTTTTGGAATAACAATAAACACGCATCTTTATGGAATAATCGGTGGAATTCTGCTTATTATTATTGGATTAATAATGTTTTTCGGTAAAGGAACAAGCTTTTTCATGGAAACAATACCGCAATACGTCCCATGGACAATGAATTTTTTCACGATGGCAAACGAATACCTTGTTGAGTCAAAATTTTTTACGGGCACTGCTGCACAAATAACAGGAATATTTGTTGTTATAATAATATTTGTTTCAATCATAGCATCACTTCACCACAAACATAATAAACAAGCACAAAAAGAGGATTAAAAATGCACATTAAAAAAATAACAATCACATTTTTTGTTCTGGCAATTATAACTTTGTTTGTCTGGTGGCTAAAACAACCGCCACAAATTCCACTTAATCAGGAATTCCACTCGCATGCTTACATAGACATATTTATCTGCGGAGAACAAAAAGACCTGCCGCGTTCAGAAGGACACGACACAGTCCACGGCAAAGGATTTGTAGGCATTCCATTGTTACACACACATGATGACAATATCCTGCATCTTGAAGGAGTCGTACGAAACAGACAGCATGTTTCATTGGGGGCATTTTTTGACGCGCTAAAAGTGCCATTTGACTCAACAAAAGTTTTTAATACAAGCAACGGAGACCTGTGCAATGACAAGCCCGGAAAGTGGAAAATGTATGTCAACAGCAAAGAAACAGACAAGTTCAGAGATTACATCCCATATAATATTGCAGAACCACAAAAACAAGTCATAAGCATAGTATTTGATGCATAAGTTTTATAAATCAAGCGATGTTTTACACGAAATGTAACACATTAGAGGTGTATCATGGAAACAACAAAAAAAACACGAAAACCATATACAAAAAAAACAATAAAAGCTGAAAATATACCATCTTCAAGCCATCAAACCACTGTCGAACAACCAGTAGAACAATCAGTCTTTTCAGGAACACTCGTATTGCTTTTAACCGTCATTGTGGCATTATTTTTTTACAATCAATTACAATTATTCGAATTATCAGCATTAGTAGGAGCAGGAGGAGTTCCAAGGGTTTCGTTTCCAGCATTACCAGGCAGCAGCGGCGGAGGAACACTCTCATTCTCTGACGGAGAAAAAGTAACCTACGGACCAGTACTACTTGCAGCAGGTGAAGCGCCAGTACTTTCAGGATACGGTACAAAAATAAAAGAACTGCCGACAATAAGTGCACAGCAGGAAAAACCAAAAACAGGAGATGCAGTCCAAGACACACTCAACAAAATAGTCCCAGTTGGAACACCTGAGTACGGTCAAGAAATAGGCGTGAGTTTCGATGACCCAATCAACGCACAACGAAAACTAGGACAATTAGAGAGAAGCGTGCAATTAACTGAAACACAGCAACAACGCTGGCTAAAAATAGTAAGCTCATTCACATGCGACTACTGCTGTGGAAGCCCGCAAAGACCAACAAGAATAACAAACTGCGGATGCGCACACGCAGCAGCATGGAGAGGACTTGCAAAGTTTTTGATAAGTAAATACGACACAAAAGTAACAGATACAGAAATAGTGGGAGAACTAACAAAATGGAAAACATTATGGTATCCAGGACCAACAGTACAAAGAGTCATTCATGAACAACAATTATCCGGCGGAAAAACAGACAATGCACCAGTAAATCTTGATGCATTGCCACAAATGGTAGGCGGGTGTTAGGAGGAAAAAAAAATGAATCAAACAACAATAGTAGCAATCGTACTTGGCGTGCTTGTATTAATCGCGGCAGTACAAGCATTCCAGTTCAGCCAAATAAAAACACAACTTGGCAGTGGAACAGCAACAGTACAAACAGCAGCAGCACCAAGCAGTGGCGGAGCACCAACAGTGCCAGCAAGCTTACAGAACTTGCCACAAATGGTTGGCGGGTGTTAGAATTTTTTTTCTTTTTCTTTAACGAAACATTTATCAACCATTAGTTCTTTCCATATTTCAAAGAGGTGATATGATGAAACAAAATCTTGGAAAACTCGACAGAATATTCAGATTTTTACTTGGTTTCTGGTGGACAACACCACTTGCACCAATAGCACCATGGGACTGGCTAAACTGGGTGATATTCCTTGTCGGCTGGATAGCACTGTTTGAAAGCTTTGCAGGATGGTGCTGGCTTCATAACTGGCTTGGTATCAGCAACAAAAACCAGTAAAACAGTTAAAACAAGAATTTAAGAATACAGAAAAAATAATACTCTTATGACAAACAAAAAAACAACAGTAATAGTGTACTCAACGCCAACGTGTCCATACTGTCACGCAGTAAAAGCATTCCTGAAAGAAAACAAAATAAAATACAAAGACATTGATGTTTCAAAAAACAAAAAAGCAGCAGAAGAAATGATAGAAAAGTCAGGACAAATGGGTGTGCCAGTAATTATTGTCAGAGAACAGGTTATTGTTGGGTTTGACCGTGAAGCAATAAAAAAGGCACTAAAACTGTAAGATGCAGGCAAAAAAAATGTTAGCATCAGTGATTGATGCAGCAGTGCTTAATGCAAACGCAACAGAACTTGATATTGTCAAAGCATGTGCTGAAGCAAAAACATACCAATTCTACGGATTAGACGTCAATTTAGCATTTGCACCACTTGCAAAAAGATTGTTAAAAAACACAAAAACAAAATTAATTGTTGTAGTAGGTTACCCGCTTGGAGCAACATCAACAGAAACAAAAATGTTTGAAACACTGCAAGCAATAAAAGCAGGAGCAGACGAAATCGACATGGCAATGAATATTGGAAAATTCAAATCACACCATTATGAAGATGTTAAGAAAGATATATCTGCAGTAGTAGAAGCAGCACAAGGACGGACAGTAAAAGTAATAATTGAAACAGGGTTGTTGAATCATGAAGAAATTGAAAATGCATCAACAATAGTTGTTGCGTCAGGTGCACAATTTGTAAAAACCTGCACTGGTTACGGGCCGCGCGGGGTTAGTTTGACTGATGTTAAAATCATAAGAAAAACAGTCGGTCAAGATTTTGGCATCAAAGCATCAGGAGGAATAAACACGGCAAAACACGCACTTGCATTGATTAATGCAGGT
>CAYPAC010000036.1:0-9960 GCA_964408615.1 uncultured Methanosarcinales archaeon | reverse complement strand
ACTATGAAATAACACAAACATTCAGCAAAGGATACCACACAATAACTGCACGCATTGAATCAAACGACTACTTTCCAACAAACAACATATTTTACAAAAGCGTAAAAGCAGTACCGCAACCAGAAGTATTATTCGTATCAAACCAAGAATCACCACTACAAAAATTATTACAGCAATTGTACAAAGTAACATCACTACAACAACTGCCCAACAACCTCAAAGACTATTACGCAATTATCATCAACAACCTGCCAGCCAGCACTGCAAACACATTTGTAGACCAGCTTCACGAGTACATAACCGACGGAAACGGCATGCTGTCAACAGGAGGCAAACAAAGCTATGAATTAGGCGAGTACAGACACTCAATGTTTGAAACACTCCTGCCAGTATTTGTCGGAGCACCAGAAAAAAAACCCGGCGACATAAACATTGTTTTAGTAATTGACATATCAGGAAGCACAGGAACAGCATACGCAAGCGGAAAAGCAGTTGATGTAGAAAAAGCACTCGCAGTAGGAGTCCTCAAAGACCTTGCCGCAGAAGAAAATTTAGCAGTCATAGCATTCAACACAGCCGCATACGTAATCTCAGACCTTTCAAAAGTATACGAAAAAGTAAACCTCGAAGACAGAATAGCAAGCCTCAAAGACGGAGGCGGCACACTCATCGGTATAGGACTAATAAAAGCAATATCACTGCTTGACGTCGTCACAGGAAGCAAAAACATCATTCTCATCAGCGACGGAAAAACACAAGGCGAAAGCGTGGCAATGGAAGCAGCAAAAGCAGCAGCAAACAAAGGAATAAAAATCTTTACCATAGGGGTAGGACCGCAAACAAATGAAGAAGTCATGCGAACAATAGCAGACATAACAAACGGAGTATACTTCAGAGCAAACGACCAGTCACGACTCAAACTCATATTTGGAGAAAGAGATGAAAAACAACAAGAAGGCAACACAAAAAAACTAACAATACTGAACGCAAACCACTTCATAACACAAGGGCTGGAAGTAAACGCAACAGTATACGGATTTAACGACGTAACGCCAAAAACAACATCAAGACTGTTAGTAACAACAAACGCAGGAGACCCGATACTAACAGTCTGGAGACTGGGACTCGGAAAAGCAGCAACATTATCAAGCGATGACGGAACAGGCTGGGCAGGAGAACTGCTGAAAAAACCAGACTCAAAATTATTGACAAGAACAATTAACTGGCTGATAGGCGACCCGGACAGAAAAAGCAAAGAATACATAGAAGCAAGAGACACAAGAATAAATGAACCCACAGAAATAATTGTTAAGTCAGAAACACAGCCAACAGCAAAAGAACTCACATTCTACAAAATAGACGAAGACCTTTATTCAGCAACCATCACGCCAGACAAAACAGGATTCCACACAATAGCAACAGCAACATTTGCGGCAAACTATCCTGTCGAGTACGAAAACATCGGAATAAGCGAAGACCTCAAAAAAGTAGTGACGAGCACAGGGGGTAGATTCTTCGGACCAAACGACATTGACCAAATAATAACATTTGCAAAAACACAAGCACGAAGAACAATAAACGAAAAAGAATACGTACTATGGCCATGGCTGACTGCATTAATAATTATTTACTTAGCAGAAATATTTATAAGGAGACTAATCAGAAAAGAAGGATAACAAAAATGGCATTCATAACAAAAAATGCAAACCTGCTATTACTCTTATTAATAGTAGTCAGTGCGACAACACTCGTGGCGGCAACAGTCTACTTTCAGACAAACTTTGAAAGACTCAACACACTCTATAATGAAAAACTTGACAACCTCAACAAAGTATCAGAAGAACTCGAAAACAAACAATCAGCACTACTGCGCATAGAAAACGAACTCACAATCAAAACAGCAAGAGAAACAGACATCAGCCAAAAATACACAGAAATAAGAGACGAAAAAGAAACACTCCAAAAAACAGCTGAACAACTCAAACAAGAAAACGAACAAATGGAAGAAGACATCAGAAAAAAAGAAAGCGTAATCAAAACACTTGACGACTCAATAAAAGACAAAGAAAACAAAATAACCAACTTACAAGGAGCAATAAATGAAATTCAAAGACAATACGACGAAATCAGCTTCAAATACACAAAGTGCAAGCAAGACCTCTGCACAGCCAATAACGGCACAAACTGCTAGCACGCCCAAAAAAAACATAGGAAAAGCACTGCGCGAAGTAGGCGCGGCACTATGGCAGTTAACATTATTTAATGCAGTCATGGACTCATTAGTAGTGTTCACAATCGCGTATCTTGCATTCTCACTCATCAACCTCCCATGGTATGCATCATTTCTTGTGCTGTTAATTTACGGAGCACTGCACACATACAACTCAATAACAAGACTAACATTCAACATTGTTGAATCAAAAGTACCAACACTTCGCGAAAGACTGACAACAGCGGCAGACAATCTCGACAAAGACAACGAAATAACACAAAGCCTGAATGAAGACGTGCTGAAATTATTAAGAGATGTCAAAACATCATACTTTTTGAGTTTTGGACGACTAACACGACAATTAATGGTGCTCGCAATACTCTCTTTTATAATAATAGGAACCGCAGCATACAACGTACAATTACTCGATTACACAAAAATAACATCATACCTCCAAGAATCACTAAGCACAATAACAGACTATGAGATACAACCAGAAGACATCATATTCCAAGAAGAAAACCAAAGCCAAGACATCTTCGGCAACAAATCAATCGCAACACTCGGAACAAAAGAACTTGATTTACACATAAACCCAGTAATGAGCGACATAGACATAACAAAACAAAAAGACAGAAAACCACAAGAATTCCAAGAAGTAGCGCCAAAAGAAATCAGTGCAACAACAGACAAAGCATACGGAGAAAGCATACCAAAAGGATACCAAAAAATCGTCAAAAGTTATTTCAAGGAAATCAGCAAACAACAAACGTAACTGATAAAAGAAACATTACTCTTTCTTTCGCTTAATATCTGTCCTGTCAAAATCCTTGTCATAACTGATTATTGATTCACAATTGTTTAATGCAGCGACAGTATAGTGTATGAGGTCAATAAATTTCAGATTTTTATTGGGTGCGCGTTTTAATGCTTCAAAAACAAGGTTAATGTCAATGTCAACAATTTGAAGGTTTGATTTCAAGATGCTTTTTATAGACCTAATTGCTATTTCCCTGCTGGTCGAGAGTTCAATAACATTAAAAGCTTCTACCAGATTTAATGTGTTAATGATTCCGCCATCATGAATTACTTTTTGGCAAGAATCCTGAAATTCATTCTCGTAAAAGGCATAAGCCAACACATTACTGTCGATAAACCTCATCGAAACAACCCCTCATTTAATTCATCCATCTGCTCAGCAGTGAGATGAACTTTGGGCTTAATCTTTTTAGCAAGCTTAAAAACAGTTTCGATATCATCACCCACAGGCTTAATTATTATTCTCCCTTTTTTGTGCTCAACTTCCACCTTGCTTCCAACATGAAGCCCAAACTCTGCACGAATATCTGCAGGAATGGTTATCTGCTGACCTTTACTTACTGTTACAATCATGCTAATCACACTCCTAATTTATAATTAAGCATTAATAATTAGGACAATATAAACTTTTCTATTAAAAAATGCTGAGAAAACTTTATAAAGTGAGAGTGAATGATATTTCTATTATTAAAAAGGTGATCACATGAGACTTGAAGAAGCAAAAAAAACATTTGACACATTAGTAAGCGAGATGCGCAAAGTCATCATAGGACAAGACGAACTCATCAAACAAATGGTTGTTGCATTGCTGGCAAACTCACACGCACTGCTTGAAGGATATCCTGGACTGGCAAAAACACTCGCAGTCAAAACAATGTCACAATTACTTGACTTAAAATTTTCACGAATACAAAACACACCAGACTTAATGCCAAGTGACATCACAGGAACATACCTAATCGAAGAAACAACAGCAGGAAAAAGAACATTCAAATTCCAGCCAGGACCGGTATTTGCAAACATTGTTTTAGCAGACGAAATCAACAGAGCAACACCAAAAACACAATCAGCATTACTGGAAGCAATGCAGGAAAGACAGGTTACTGTTGGCAATACAACATACAAATTAGATGAACCATTTTTTGTACTTGCAACACAAAACCAAATTGAAAAAGAAGGAACATATCAATTAGCAGAAGCGCAAAGCGACAGATTTCTGCTAAAAATCAAAACAGACTACCCGCCATTTGACGACGAATTAGAAATAGTAAATAAATACGCAGAAGAACTAAAAAAAATTACACTAAAACCTGTGCTTAACAAGGACACACTTATTTATTTACAACAGTTAACCAGACAAGTGCCAGTGGCAAACGACATAAAAAAATACGCAGTAACCATCGTAACCAACACGCGAAACAAAAAAGACTTAATCGAATACGGCGCAAGCCCGAGAGCATCAATCGGAATAATACTTGCAGCAAAAGCAAGAGCGCTGATAGAAGGAAGAAAATTCGTCAGCAAAGACGACATAAACAAAATGGCATATCCTATCTTGAGGCATCGAATTATATTAAGCTTTGAAGCAGAAAGACAAAATCTTCATGAAGATGATGTCATAAAACAGTTGCTAAAATGATAGACACATCCTTTCTACACCAGTTAGATAGACTTAGTTTGATTATTAACAAACGAGTTACTTCAAACTACATAGGAGAAAGAGCGTCTCTCTACACAGGAAAAGGACTTGTGTTTAAAGACTACACAATGTACGCACCAGGCGAAGACTTCAGAATGATAGACTGGAAAGTATTTGCCAGAACAGACAAACTATTTGTTAAAAGACAAGAAGAAGAACGCAATTTAGTAGTGCACGTCATCATCGACTTCAGCGGAAGCATGGGCTTTGGCCGCAAACACACAAAATCAGACTATGCGGCAATGCTTGGCATAGGATTCGCATACATGGCAATGAAAAACAATGAAAAATTCGTCATCTCAACATTTGCAGAAGAATTAGAAGTATTCAGAGCACAAAGAGGCAAAGCACAACTTGCACGAATCGTCCAGTATTTGAACAAGAAAAAAGCAGGGGGAAAAACACAATTTGAAAAATCACTGGCAAGATACAAAAAAGTCATAACATCAAAATCACTCGTAGTCATAGTCTCAGACTTTTTGTACCCTGTTGAAGAAATAAAAAGAGTCATTTACAGATTCAAAAAACAAGATGTTTATCTAATACAAGTCCTTGACGATGTTGAAAAAAATCTACAATTAGACGGTGACTACAAACTCATTGATTCAGAAAGCAAATCAATTCTAAGAACATTCATTTCACCTTTATTGAGAAAAAATTATTTCGGTATGCTCACAGACCACAATGCAAACATACAAAAAGCATGCAGTGAAATAGGCGCAAAATTCTTTTCATTTGGAACAGACGTTCCTGTATTTGATGCTTTTTACAAGATGCTGAGTTAATCCCTGTCAAAATCGAAAAACCTTGAACCGAACTTAAAATATGTTCTGTAAAAAGCGAGCTTTTCTTTTTCAAGTTTTTTGTAATTCTTTATTTTTTCAGCAGAAAAGCCGCTTGGCACGCCGACAAACCTTATTTTGTAATCCTCGCCAAAAACTTTATTGAACAAAAATTTCGTGCGAGGCATGTGAAAATCAGTTGTTATAACAACAATATTTCTCCATTTAGCAGGCTTTAAAAAATTAATTTTTGTAAGATAAGCATTGCCAAGAGTATCCTGAGACTCTTTTTCAGTGAGAACATCATCACGACAAACACCACAAGAAACAGCATATTGCTCCATTGCCTCAGCCTCAGTCAATAGAAAAGTTTTTGTTGTATTAATACTCCATTTGCCAGACATTATGATGCGAGGAGCAAAACTTTTTTTGTACAACTCCACCGCCCTGTCAACCCTTAATTTAACTATCTGTGGAATACATCCTTTTTCATCAAGACCGCCGCCAAGAACAATAATAGCATCGTATTTCATAAAAATAAAAAAAATAAACAAGTATAAAATTATTTCGCAATCTGCAGCACAGGATACAAGTAATCTGTAAAACAAAGCGCAACAATTGACGTTCCAAACTTTTTCTTAGGAACAAAACTCCTGATAATAACACGGTCTTCCTTCAAAATAAACTTTTCAGAATAGCCATTTGTGTAAAGTTCCTGCAAACTCATACGCAAACTTTTTTTAGCCTCAGATTCTGAAAGATCACCATTGTACTCGCAAACAAGACCACCATACTTTTCACCAGTCTGTTTGTCAAAAAGCCAGCCAAAAATAATTCCAGCAGTAGCGCGCTTGCCGTAATCACTATTTGCAGCTGCCATAATAGTTTCCATAACTGCACCATGAACAAGATTATCAGGAAAATTATTTGGTTTTTTGATTTCGTTTGCAATACCTGGAAGAATTGATGAATAAACAATAATATTACAACGCTCAATACCTGCTTCCTTCAAAGCAAGATGATAAGAACCTGCATGAACAGTAATGTCACTCTCTCCAATGCCAGATGTTACAAAAAAAGTCTGAGGAATGCGGTTGCCAACAAGCAACATGCGCTCTCCCTGTTTTCCAAAAACATAAACTGTCTTCAACTTTTGTTCAGAAACTGCTTTCATTTCAAATGCCTCCTTTTTTGTGAAAATAAAGAATTAGAAAAATAAAACTGTGAAAAACGCCAGTGGCGGTCAAGCACAAAATGAAGCCAAAGCACAAGCAATCCTGCAAAAAACACCAAACAATTCTCTTTCCGCAAAAATGATTTATTGAGAAGTATCATCTTCTTAACAAGAAATAATGACTGGATTTTTTATATTTATCATTTCTAAGAAAACAAAAGACCAACTTATTTATAAACTTTTTTATTTTCTCAGCTCAAGCTTAACAATCTCATTAATCTCCTGCTCAGAAACAGCACAGCCATGAAGCTTGACACCCCACAAAATGCTCTCGAGCAATTCTTTTCTCGACTGAGGAAGCGCAACAACAAACTTGTCAAGCAGACCAAGCTCGTAAGCGATTGTGACAAGCTCGACAGAACGAATTATTTTCACATGCCGCGTCTTCTGCTGAAATTCATACAATGAAGCATCATTAATTTTTATTTTTGCATGCAAGCGCTTCTCAAGCAATTGTTTTAATGACTCTGGAGATTCCAAAAGCAATCTCGTTATTCTTTCATCAGTAACAAACGCATCAGCACCAAACATTAATGAAGCCGCAATACTTTCCATCTCACCCTTCTGCACAATTGCAATAGTCTGTCCATTCGCAACAAAAATGCTGTTGGCAATGTCCTGCAATCTACCACCATCAACACGAATCCTGTCATCCATCAACACAGTTAGTGTCTTTGACTCAATCTGCTGTTCAACCTGAATGGCCTCAAATTTGAATTTTTTTGTAACAAAAGGACGATCAACAAGCTCGCGCTTAACTGCCAAAGGAATACAAAAACTCCCTCCAAACTGCTGTTTAAGCTTAGGCAAAAGCCACAACAAATTATTCGTAGTCAAACTAATAACAGGACCTGCATCAAAAACCAACAATTTTGTCATGCAAACAATCTCCTCGCAAACATAACTCTTTTTTTAACACCATCCTCCAAAACAGCTTCTGAAATCTGCGTCTTGCCAACATAACTCATGAGCTCCCATTGGCCAATGCCCAAAATCTCAGCAGTTCTTGCAATGCTTATTCCGTGCTCATGCAGTTTACTGCCTTTCTTTACCTTCGCCTTGTTGATAACTTCTTCCACGTACAACTTCAAACGACTGTCAGCAGACTGAATAACAGCAAAAACATCGTGAATTCTGGAACGATATGCAACATCATCATCAGATTTCAAAACATCACTTGCTTCCTTAAGAAGCTGAGAAACCTTGTTAAAACCAACACCACACTCAACACAACGCTCAATAGTCTTAGAAAGCGAATAGATTAAAATAGCAAAAGAAACTGAATCATCATCCTGAAAAATACTTGCATCATGAATAACATGATTGCTCAACTCGCCAATAACAGCAGTCTCATTATCTTTCAAAGCTTTCAAAACTTTATCAATAACGTCAAGAATGTCCTTTTTAACAACAGGATTCATAGTTAACACTCAGGATAAATTTTCACCCATGCCTGACTAATCTCAGGAGAGCCCACACAAAAATAATCATAATAATACCTATTACCATCCTTTGCAGTGTAACAGCCATCAACAGCAATATCATAAAAATGATGCGCAGCAGTAAAGAAAAAAACAGTATCACCCTCATCACGCAAACAACGACCTGCAAAAGGCATTTCAATAGGTTTGCCATCATAAGGTAAGTCTGTGTAAGGAGCTCTGGCTAACGAGCGATACTGCACAGGAGCAGTAGGCCTGCCGGTAGCAGAAGGATCTGAAAAGTACAACAACAAACTAACCGCGGCAACAAAAACAGTAATGCCAATCAACAACCAAGCTTCAGGATGTTTCATCAAGACCTCTTTACAAAACAATAAGAGAAGTATAAGTATTTAAAATTATTGTTTAGAAAACTATTTATACAACCACACCAAAAGAACATACGATGAACAAAAAAATAATTCTGGCAGTTATTATCATTACATTATTAATTGGTTGCACTGCACCACAACAACCACCTGTTCAAGGCAAAATGAGTCAAGGCGTGAATGCAGGCGGGGATGTAGCAGCAGGAAGAATAAAAAGAATGAAGTTAGTGCCAAACACCATCAACATCAAAACAGGAACAACAGTCACTTGGAGAAACGAAGACCCTGTACCGCACAACGTCATATCAAATGACGGAACACTACAATCACCACTACTACATCAAGGAGATGTTTGGAGTTTTACATTTGACAAACAAGGAACATATTCTTACATCTGCAGTCTACACTCAGGAATGAAAGGAAATGTGGTTGTGGAATAATGGTGCGATACAAATTCGAGTTCACTGGCAAAGAAAATGAGGTTTCTTTTTTTCAGGAATTAATTCGTGAAATTGGAAGGATAGATAATCCACAGTTCTATACAGATACAAAATTACTTTTTTGGGCGCAACATTTTGATGGGAAAAAATTCGCTACTTATGAGACTGGTTATCAGAAAGGTGGCACGATTCGTTTTATGGAAGGAAAAATCAGACTGCCAGCAGTCAACAAATTAGCTGTTTACGAAACAGAAGAACACAAAGCAGGTAAAAAACCGCGAGGAATAGTTACTGTTCCATCATTCTTAGTAGCAAGTCTCGAACGTCTGACTGAAGAGGAATTAAACAAAGACGGGTTTACATCAGCAGAAGATGCACTCCGCAATATGCGCAGTTACTATCCAACAATAAAACCATGGTCAATCATCAGCTATTATGTTTTTGGCGAATACAATTCAAAGCCGACAAAGAAAGAGATTGAAAAAGTGTTGAAGCACTAAATTATAGATAACTACGAAACTTAGAGCACATTAGTCGCAGTTATTTATCTACTGAACTGCGTTATTATGCTGTGCTATAACTAACGCAGTTCACTATAACATTAAAATTGCTGAACCATAACTTATATAACCTCCCAGTACTTTTAATTTGCCATGGAAACAATACTCGTAACCAAACAAAAATCTGCGCAATCATACCGTGAAGGCAGAATAACTTTGAGCGAAGCAGCACATAAAGCCGGATTGACACTTTGGGATTTCCAGCATTATTTAGTTGATGCCGGATTCATATCAAGCTACTCAATTGAAGACATTACTGAAGAACTTAAACTGCTCAAGAAAAGACGCAAGCAGTAGAAATGCACATTAAAATGAACCAAGCAAATTATCAAAAACAAGTGAAATCACGAATCTAAAAAGAAAATCGACCACGACCAGTCAGAGACTGGTCGGATTCTCGCCCT
>CAYPAC010000035.1:9968-10259 GCA_964408615.1 uncultured Methanosarcinales archaeon | reverse complement strand
AGCGCACAGAGCTGGTAAAAAACACACGTTCTTCACCTTCCTGATTCACATCAAACAACCAGAGCTGTCTGCCATCAAATTTAGACGGCATTTCTACAGGTCTATCTGTCTTGAAGATAACTAACAATTCATCTTCAATCCATTTCGTTTTGGGTTTTCTGCAACCTATTTCGTCCCAAGTTAAAGGACGTTCTTCTCCAGCTAATTCCGTTTGTGTCATTTGTTGGCCTCATCCACGAAGCTCTTTAATGATTCTTTAGTTGATATTTTTTCTTCCCCTAAAGCGTCAAC
>CAYPAC010000035.1:0-9920 GCA_964408615.1 uncultured Methanosarcinales archaeon | reverse complement strand
AAATCACAAAGTCTCTCTTGAATCTGTGAATGCAAAAAATATTTTTCAAAATTTTTGAACAGAACTTTTCGCATAAAAAAATTGACCAGATGACTCTTACTGGTGTTTTCGCCTTTTGCCTTTTGTTCCAACTCAGTCAATACATCCTTGTCAAAAGCTATGCTTGTGGCGACTTTAGTTACTGGCATAATAATCACCTAATAACGAATTATTAACTTGTTGTGAATTAGTTAACAATGAATCATCTTCAGAGTATGGATTATTCGTATTAGTGTACATTTGAAATGTATCTTCTGCTAAGTCATATAAGACATCAAGGCTACAAGATGTGAAGGATTCAAAATAAGTATTCAAATAATTATTAAGATGGGAAGAGAGAAGATAAATAATATCTCCCCCCTCCCCAATAGGCTCCGTGGAAAAGGGACATTGCATATAATGTACATCCGCAATCAATTCAAAACAAAGAAGTATCATTCTTTTACCCCAACACGTAAGTGTTTGATTGTTTGACAGAGTTGACGTTCAGCCGGGGCAAGTTTTTCAATAAATGAGGCATCAAGTCTCAAAATCTTCTCCACAGCAAGTCGTAATGAATTGTTCATGCTGTGCGCCTCAGAATAGTTCGTATTACATCACAGTAGCTTTGCCGCGGGTGCACCTTCAGTAAAGCCAATTCTTGTGCAATTGCGCGGTCAAGTCGGATTTTATAATCGCTTTTTTCTTTATTTTGCATGACACAATCGTGGCACAAGCTTTTTATAGATTTATTCCCCTAAAAGTAGGGGAAATATGAGAAAACCGCTTAAAGACAAAGGATATGCCATATTTAGTGAGAAGGTTGGTGATGAAATATTTAGAATCTGGTTTAATCGCTGGACGACAAAACTCAGTGTATGTAGGGCTAAACACAAGAGTAATAGAACCCATGGCGGTGATGCAGAACAATTTTGCAATGCATTAATGGCGAACGGGTATGCTGATGTGAAAAAAGGAATCAAACCAGAGAGAGTAAAGATTAAAGAAACAAAAAGTAAGAAGAAAAAAAGCCAAGGTGCCCCAGAACAACAAATAGTCTGGTCAGAATCAGAAAAAAAGTATACTGCACATAGAATAAACCTAATAGCATTCTATGAATGGGCACAAGTAGAGAAGAAAATAGTTTTTGATGAATTTGATAAGTACATCATTTCTTTAATTTTTGAGTCGTTACTTGTCCGCCACCGCACAGTTAGTTTGAATAAGAATTATTTTGAATCTATAATGGAAATCATTCTTGAAGTTTTAGAAATTCCTCTGACGGGTTTGAAAACGTACTTATTTGATTACTGGAGTACTGATAAACAAAAAGTAGAAGATATCTATTTATCAATCAAAATGGAACGTGAATCCATGACCTTGAACAAGTTTAAAGAAAAAACTTCACAAGTGAATGCAGGGTTACACATTCTTCCAGGTTTATCGGTTGCCCATAATTATGAGCAGAAACTTCTTCAATTATCTTGCTATTTTCCTAACAGTTTTACAGAAAAAATATTAAGAGTAGTATTGCCCGCGCCGTTATACAAAGTTTGGGAGAAAGAGTATTATGAACGTTTCTGAGTTATCTAGACAAAAGAATTTTAAATATAGAACGAATTTGATGGTTTGATGATAACAGGAATCTTATTATTCGTCGCAGGGGCTATTATTAGTGGACCTTGGACGGCGCTATTGTTTGGTGTGACGGGGTTATTGATTGATGAAGGGTATATAAATTAAGACCTGCACCTTTTTTATATTTCCTGCCCTCCGCATAAATCTGTAAGTAACATGCAGTGGTAATAGTATTAAAATTCAGATTTGTGCTATTTTGAGAAATATTACTATGGCCAAAGTTTCCAACCAGTGTAGATGAATATTACCAACAAAACCGAGAATGTGGAGGATGCTATTATTTTTATCATATCAGTACTGGCCTCTAAGGGTTATACGTTTTATCATGTGGTTGAAATCTGTGGAACACAATCGTATCTCCATCTATTTCATACAATAAAACATAATGTCCAACGTGAACTCTTCTTTTTCCTTTCAAAACATTTCTTAAGGGTTTGTAATGCTCTGGATTTTGCATTATTTCAAGAACTTTCTTTTCAACTCTGTCTGAGAGCTGTTTGTCTTTTTTCAGAAAAGCAACATCTTTTTCAAAATCAACAGTGAATCTTGCTTTGTAAAGCACCATTTTTTATGCAAAGAATTTTTTAACTTCTTCTGCAGATCTTGCTTCTTTAAACTTTCCTTCTTTGTAGTGCTTTTCAGATTCTTTGACCGCTTCAATTAATTTTTTTGTTATTTTCGCTTCAGCAGGATAGACTAAGTCTTTTATTTCTTCTAAATCAATTCGCATATGCATAATATCATCTGCAATTTGTTGCAATACTTGTGCTTCGCTCATAAAGAAAGATAATTCAGAATCTTTTAAATACTTTACTACTTTTACGCTTGTTACATTTTTGGTTCACGAAAGTATAGTGTTGATTTTTTTCTTAAAAAATAATGTTACCAAAGTTTTTTAAGCTTTAATGTTGTTTTCTTCTTTAATGGCAACGAATCGTGACGAAAACATTAAATTTTTTGATCGTTGGGCTTTTTTGTATGGTTTTGACCCAATTACTTTATGGCTTCGTTGGGTTCAGAGAAATGTTCTAAAACAAGTTGTTGTTAATGAGAAGTCTCGTTTGCTTGATGTTGGTTGTGGTCCTGGTTTTGGTTTGTCTTTTTTTGTTAAGCGTCAAATAAAAAATCTTGCTGGTATTGATATTTCACCTAAAATGATTTCTTGTGCCAGAAAGCGTCTTGGTACTGATGTTATTCTTAAAGTTGCTTCAGTAGAGCGTATTCCTTTTCCTAAGGCAACGTTTGACATTGTTACAAATACTGAGGCATTTCATCATTTTCCGAGTCCGCAAAAAGCTGTTGGTGAGATTTTTCGTGTTATGAAAGTTGGCGGAACTTTTTATTTGGCTGACATTAATTTTTTTTCCAAATTTATTCATTTTTTGTTCAAAAAACTCGAGCCAGGGCATGTTAAAATTTATAGTAAATCTGAATTCAAAGAGTTGTTGACAAAAGCTGGGTTTAAAATAGTTTTGCAGAAGCGTGTTGCGTTGTTTGTAATTTTAACAATCGCTAAAAAAGAATAATGTTTTTATATTGCTGTCTTTTTCTTTCTTTTAATGAGTGGTTATGAGATTGAATTAAAAATTCTTGAGATAGACAGTTCTTATTTGATTAATCGTTTGCAGTCTTTGGGTGCAGAGCTTGTTCGTCCTAAGACGAGGTTTTTTATTTTTGAGTATGATTTTCCTGATTTTCGTTTGAAGAAGAATGGCGCGTTGTGTCGTGTTCGTTCTGAGGGTGACAAGATTGTTTGGTGTTATAAGGGTAAAAAGGACAAGGGTGCTGAGAAGCTTGGTTTTAAAAAACAGCCTGAACGTCAGGAAATTGTTTCAAGTCTTGAGAATACGTGTCGTATGCTTGAAGACTTGGGTATGATTAAGGTTGCTGTTTGTGAGAAGGACAGGTTTTCTTATAGTTTTGGTGGTGCTGCTGTTGATGTTGATAAGCTTCCCAATATTTGCGAGTATGCTGAAGTCGAGGCTTCTTCAGAGTCTGTTGTTGAGAAGGTAGTTAAAAAATTAGGTTACAAAATGAATCAGACTTGTACGAAATCTTGGAAGGAAGTTCTGAGGCATTATGGTGTTAATACAGATGTTGTTCCTTTGGTTGTTCGTTTTTAAGAAACTTATTTATACTGTTTAGTTTATTAATAATTTTATTATGAAAAAACTTTATTTGTTGAATTTTCATTGTCGTCATCCTGAAGCTATGGCTGGTTCTAATCTGTCGATGTTGGTTGTTGCTGAGAATTATAATGAAGCCAAGGCAAAGGTTATTGCGTCTGATCCTGAATATGAATATAAGTTTTTTGACAATTTTAGCAGTGGTAAACCAAAGCTTTTCTCACAGTGTTGTTCTGATGAATCGCTTCAAGAGTGTTACGAGGTTGATAAAGTGAGTGGTTTGGAAATAAGGGTTGTTGAAAATGATTGAAATTTGTGCTGTTGGTGGTTATGGTGAAGTTGGCAAGAACATGACTGCTGTCAAAATAGATGATGAAGTGGTTATTTTTGATATGGGTTTGCACATGCCTAATTATGTTAAGTTTACTGAGGAAGAATTAGGTGAATTTGTAAAGTTTAGTGCTTCTGACCTTAAGCGCGTCAAAGCCATTCCTGATGATTCAATCATTCGTGATTGGCGTTCTAAAGTTGTTGCTATTATTCCTTCGCATGCCCATCTTGACCATATTGGTGCTATTCCTTATCTCGCGGGTAATTATAATGCAAATATTATTTGCACCCCTTTTACTGTGGCTGTTATTAAGTCTATTTTGAGGGATGAAAAGATTAGTTTGCCTAATAAAATAATTTCTTTGCCAGCCAACCAGACTTTTTCTTTGTCTGATAATATCAAGGTTGAGTTTGTGCACATGACGCATTCAACTCCTGGCACTGTTATGGTTGCTTTGCATACAAAACACGGAATTGTTCTTTATGCTACTGATTTTAAGTTTGATAATGCTCCTGTGCTTGGTGCTAAGCCTAACTATGCTCGTCTTAAACAATTAGGTGAGAAAGGAATAACTGTTGCTTTGGTTGATTCGTTGTATGCTTATGAGGATATTAAGACTCCTTCTGAGGCTGTTGCGCGTGAGTTGTTGAAGGATGTAATGCTTGGTTTTGATTCAAGGGGTAAGGCAGTTATTGTAACTACATTTTCGTCTCATACAGCAAGGTTAAAATCCATTATTGATTTTGGTCGTCAGCTTAACAGAAAGATTGTTTTTCTTGGTCGTTCTTTGGCTAAGTATTGTTTTGCTGCAGAGGATGTGGGTATTTATCCTTTTTCTAAGCAGGTTGAGATTGTTAAGTTTGGTAAGCATATTAAGAGAAAATTGAAGGAGATTGAAAAAAAAGGTCGTGAAAAATTTTTACTTGTAGTCACTGGTCATCAGGGCGAGCCTAAATCCACGCTTTCAAAAATGACTAACAAAATTTTGCCGTTTCATTTTAAATCTGGTGATCATGTTATTTTTTCGTGTAAGGTTATTCCTGCGGATATTAATCGTCAGCAGAGAAAAATTCTTGATAGTCAATTAACAAAGCTTGGTGTCAGGATTTTTAAGGACATTCATGTTTCTGGTCATGCTGCTAAGCAGGACATGCGTGAATTTTTAGAGCTTACAAAACCTTGTCATGTTATCCCTGTTCATTCTGATAAGGAAACTGTTAATGCTTTTGTTGAGTTTTCCAAAGTTTGTGGTTATGAAGAAGGTAAGTCTGTTCACAAGGTGTTTAATAGTCAGCGTCTGAAGCTGTAGTTTTTATAAATTTTCGTTCTGTATACATGCGCACAACAATATTTATATACGGGCTGTTGGTAGCGCTTTCTTTATGAAGCTTGTATTGGCAGACGCTACTCATTTTAAGGATAGCATTTCTATTATTTCCGAGTTGGTAAACGAAGCTCATTTCAAAATTACAAAAGAAGGTATTGAGCTTGTCGCTATGGATCCTGCGAATGTTGCTATGGTTATTTTTAAATTCTTGTCGAGTGGTTTTGCAGAGTACGAAGTAGACTCTGACCAGGAACTTGCTGTCAATCTTGCTAACTTCAAGCAGGTCTTAAGACGTGCCAAAGGGAATGATGTTGTTTCTTTTGAGGTTGTCAATAATAAACTTCAGATTCAGTTTAAGTCTGATTCTGTGAGAACTTTTAGTGTTCCTTTGCTTGATTTTGAGGACAAGCCTCATCGTGTTCCTAACTTGTCTTTTCCTGTAGAAATTATTGCTGAATCTTCTTTGTTGTCTGATGCTATTGAGGATGCTGATGTTGTTGCTGAGTCTGTTAGTTTTGTTGTTGAGCCTGAGAAATTTGTTGTTCAGGCAGAAGGTGATTTGTCGAAGGCGATGGTTGAGATTAAGCATGGTGATGTTGCTAAAATATCTTCTCAGAGTACTGCTAAGCTTCGTTCTAAATATTCTATTGAGTATTTGAAAAAGCTTATTCAGGGTAGTAAGTTGTCTGATGAAGTGTCTATTTTTTTCAATCAGGATTATCCTTTGAAGCTTGAATACAAGGTTGTTGACAAGCTTTTACTTTCATTTATTCTTGCTCCAAGGGTTGATAATGATTGAAGCTTTTGGTGACACTCCAAGAAACCAATTACTTGAGTTTTTCTTAGAAATGCGTTCTACAGATTTTGGAATTGCAGATATTACCAAAGAACTAAAAATGAACAAGGCAACTGCTTACAATACTGCTAAAGAACTTATTAACAGAAAAATAATTGTTCCGTGCAGAATTATTGGAAAAACACAAACTTACAAGTTGAACAAAGACAGTATTTTAGTTAAAGGTTTGATAAAAGCCCATAATGAGTTGATGAAGAATATTGTTCAGGAAGAACAAACACCTCGAAGAATGATTGAGTGCAGTGCGTAATATTTTTATTGTCCTTGTTGCCCTTCATATTGTCTTATCATTTCTTCTACTATTCTTTCTACATTGTCTGCATGTATTGCAAATCCTAGTCCTTCCATGTTGTTTTTCTTCATTGTATTTATTCCGACTATCTTCCCATTAATGTTTACAAGTGGTCCGCCTGAATTTCCTGGATTAATTGGCACGTCTGTTTGTAAATATGTTACTCCGTTGCTTCCTTTTCTGTCTGTTGCGCTTATGATTCCTTCTGTTACGCTGAATTCAAGTCCTGCTGGGTTGCCGACTGCTATTACTTTGTCGCCGACATGTATGTTTGTTATTTCAAATTTTAGTGCTTTAAGTGGCAATGTTGAATCTATTTTTAGTACTGCTATGTCGCTGTTTTGTTCGCTTCCTATTACTTTTACCGGATATGTTTTTTGGTCATACGTTCGTAAACCTGCTTGTGTTGCTTCGTTTAAGACGTGATAGTTTGTTACTATGTATCCTTTTTCGTTTATTATTACTCCGCTTCCTATTCCTTTGTCTGTTTTTATTGTGACGACTGCTTTTACTACTTCTCTTATTATGCTTGTGAAGTCTTTGTTTTTTATGTTTATGTTTTTTATTTGTTCTTCAAACGTGTTTATTTTTTCTTCGAATTGTGTGTTTATTGTTTTTATTGCTTGTTCTTGTTCTTGTTTTGTTGTTGCAAGTTTTTGTTCTACTGATGTTATGCTTCCGGTTATTGTTTGTTCAAGTTTTTGATCAGCTTCGCTTACTGCTTTCTCGAGTGTTGTTATTTCTGTGGTTATGTCTTGTTTGGTTTTGTCTATGCTTGTTTGTATTATGTTTATGTTTTGTTTTAGTTCTTCTTTTAGTTCTTGTGTGTTGTAATAACTAAAAATTAGTATTCCTATTGCAAAAAGGGCTATCATTCCAAGATTTATGAATGTGAATCTTGTGTGTTTGTCCATTATTTTTTGCCAAAGTAAAACATTTTTTCTATTGAAATGTCCCCTGGTTCAAAACTGCCTTGTCGGGGATGGTTTTCTTTTTGTTCTCGTATACCTGGTTGTGGTGTTGGTTGTGTTATTTTTGGTTCTGGCGGGTGTACGTGTGGTTGTTGTGTTGTTATGTCTATTTTGATTTTGTGTATTTCTTTTGTTAGATGATGGATTTGTTCTTGAAGAAGCATGATTGTTTGCTCAAATTTTTTGTTGTTCATTTCTAATAATAATTGGTATTTTCTTTCAAGTAGTTCTGTGTTTGCGCTGTCTTTTCCTGCTTCAGTTGCTTCTATTTTGTTTTCTTCATGTAGTGGTTGTAGTATGTTTTCTGCTTGTCTGAATGCTTCTTCTGATGTTATTCCTGTTCCGTTTCTAAGTGCTCCTGTGAGTGTGTTTATTTTTCTTAGTGCTTCTATATCCATGGTTGTTCTCTTTTTTGTTGGTTTATTTGTTGGGGTATTTTGTGTTTGCCAAAGTTTCTAAGTTGTCCAAAGCAGTTTTCGCAGTATAATTTTCTGCCTTCTTGATGTGCTGTGCATTTGTCGCAGATATTTTTTCCGCACCACATGCACGGCCCAATAATTTCTCTTGTGTGTGGCAGACATTTGTCCATGTTATTGGTTCAAGATGCCTCCTTGTTTTTCATTGTTTTAGGAAGTTTTCTTTGATGAAGTGTAGCATTATTTCATTGCCTGCTTTTGTGTAGGCAGTTACTGCTGTGTTTACAAGTCCTTCTTTTAGGCACGCATCTCCCAAGCCGCTTAGTCTTTCTTTGTCTTCTGCAAGTTCGTATGCTTTTGCTGCATATCCTAATTGGTGTTCTGTTAAACATTTGTCGCCTACTTCTGCAAGTTTTTGTTTGTTATTTATTGCGTGGAATACTTCTATTGCGAATTCCCATCTGGCTTTTTTGACGCATTCTTCTCCTACTTTTATTAGCAGTTCATTGTTGTTGAGTGCTCTGAATGCTTTGATTGCATCTCCAAGTCTGCTGTCGGTTAGGCATCGTATGCCTGTTTTGAGTAGTTTGTCTTTGTCGTCTGCGAGTGCGTATGCGTCTACTGCGTTTGATACGAGTGCGAGTTTTTCGTATTCGTCTCCTACTGTTGATAGTTTTTGTTTGTTTCCTGTGAGTATGAATGTTTTGAGTGCTTCTTGTAGCTTGCCTTTTCGTAAGTACTCATCTCCTAATGTGTTGAGTAGTTCTTTTCGCATGTCTTCGTTGAACATGGACAGATTTATTTTGTCCAGTCCTTTTTCCATTAGTTGGGGTATTATTTTTTTAAAGCCTGTTTCTGGTTGCGCATTTTCCATCATAGTGTTCACCTTTTTTATTGCTTGAACTGAGTACATTTTATACACCTTGTTTTTATTGTTTCTGCGTAAGCCATTTGTCTTCAGGTTTTAAAATTATTGGCCAGTATATAAAAGTTACTATTTAGTATACTCACCACGCTTCTTTGTGTATGTTTTCTTCTTTTACGCCTAATTCAAGAAGTAGTTTTACAGTGTCGTTTACCATTGGCGGTGGTCCGCACAAGTATATTGTGTATTTTTGTCCGTTTTTGATGATGTTTGGCAAATGTGCTGTTACTCTCCCTCTTTGTCCTTTCCATTCTGTGAATTCTTGTTCTTTTGAACTCATTGTTGCAAATAGTTTAAAGTTTTCATTTTTTGAAAATTCTTCTAATTCTTGTTTGTAGATGTAGTCTTCAGGGTTGTGAAAGCTGAACAATAACATTATTGAAGGATTGTTTTTTTGCAGTATTGTTTTTATCATGCTTCTGAGTGGTGCTATGCCTGCCCCCCCGGCAATAAACAGTGTATTTTCCTGTACTGGTTCTTTGAGTACAAATTTTCCGTATGGTCCTTCTACAAATAGTGTATCTCCTTTTTTCATGTTGTGTAGTGCTGCTGAGAAGCTTGGTGGTTCTTTTCTTTTCACACAGATTTCCAAATATTCTGTTTCGTGTGGTGCTGATGCTATTGAGAATGCTCTTTTTACAAGCATTTTTTTCTCGTCTATGTAGCCTGTTGATACCATTAAGAATTGTCCTGCTTGAAATCCAAATCTCCCTTTTGGATATTCTATTCTGAAAGTTTTCACGTCTTGTGTTTCTTGTGTTATTTGCAGTATTTTGACTTTGTGTTGCATCTATGCTGCAAAATGCGTTGGGTTTTTAAGTTTAATGAATTCACTGTATTGTTGTGCGCCAGTGGTATAGTGGCAGAATGCGAGCTTCCCATAAACTTTTAAAAAAAGTTTAATCAAAAACGGTCGGCATAAAGCCGCCCTAAACGGAAACAGCTTGAGATCCGGGTTCGATTCCCGGTTGGCGCATCGTGAACGCAGTGAACGAGCGACAGACGGGTTTTCCGAACTGG
>CAYPAC010000034.1:0-10360 GCA_964408615.1 uncultured Methanosarcinales archaeon | reverse complement strand
GCTCGCCTGCCACAACTTATTTTTTTGGCTCACACGACTTTCGGGACTGAACCGAGAAACACAGTAATGGGACAGGATTAGTTTGCGTATAACCATATGAGGTTGTGCCATATGGTTTTTAGGCATACTGCTGTGTCAATTCTGTCGTCTCTTTTTTGGAGGATTTGTCTTCCAAATATTTTTTTGTCACATCCGAAACTGTTTTCTGAGTGTTCTCTTTTGTAATATTCTCTGAGGTAGTTTATTGTGTTGTTTGTGAATTCTTTCATTGTTTCTATCCATCGTGTTCCGTGGTCTATGTTAATTCCTTTTTTTGGTATGATGTATATTTTGGCTTCAGGAAAAAATTCAAAATAGCCAATTTTTTTCCATATTGGTTAACGGTTTGTTGGAAACAGTCTTTTTTTGAATTCGTCAAATACTATGTCTTCTATTGCTTTGCGTCTTTCTTCGTCATTTCTGTCCAAGAAGGTGTTTTTAAAAAAATTTGTGAGTTTTAAACCGCCTGCTGTTTTGTCTGTTCTTCCTCCACAGCTTATTGCTTCGGGAAATAATTGTTTTAGTTTGTCAAAATTGTAGCTTTTGTCTTCATTTCTTATTGCAACGTCGATAACTGTTGGCTGAATGCCTACTGCATAAACTGTCATGATGCCTTTTGTGTTAAGCAGAAATTCTGCTGAATGTGTTAATGCCATGTGTTGGTCAGAAGTTATGTGTCCTGCGAATGCAATCATGACTTCATTTTCAGACACCAAATTATTCAGTGTTCTTGAAATAACTTTAATGAGATTCCTGTCAAGCTTTGGCTTCTCAATTTTGTTGATAATGTCTGCATCGACATATTTTTTAAGAAATTCTGTTGCATCTCTGTCTGCGGGAGTCACGTTTGTGCCTGTTAATGCGGTTGTATCTGCGCGTATGCCGAGTAAAAGTGCTGTTGCGATTGTTTCAAATTCCTTGTTTTTTTCAAGTTCTATTCCTACATCTTTGTCCATGCCTTCAATCAGATAGCCAGTCATAATTGTGGAACAAGCACCAACACTCTGAATGTCGACAAAAGCAATTTTTTCTAATTGTAATGACTGGGTTTTGTCGCCGTTTTCTTTTTGTTTTTCATGGTGGTCGATAACGCCGTAAATTTTTTCTGCAGGTATTTTTCCTTCTTTGTACCATACTGATGTTGCGCCTGAGTGGTCAACAAAAAAATAGCCGTCATAATCTGGAAGTTTTTCTTCGCCATTACCATTTTTATATTTTACAAATGCGTCATTAAGATTAAGTTCTGCAAGCATTGCATGATTTCTTGGATCGTCTACAGGGTTTGCGTGTGTGATGTCGACTTTAAAAGTGCCTCGCTTGTTAAGTATGTATTTTAACAGCAAACCACAGCCCATGCTGTCAGGGTCTGGTGTGTCTTGCATTTCTATGGCTATCTTTTTCACGCCTTGTTTTTCTAGTCCGTCTATAACTTCGAGTAATTTGTGATAATGTTTTTCAGCCATTTAACACCCCAATCGAACTGTTGAATTCCTGCTTGTATTTAAGAATTACGCAAAACTTGACTTTTTGTTATGTACATAATTCCAAAGTTAAGTCTTTCTATTTCAAGTGGTGCATACTAAAAATAAAATTAAGGTCTTCCGCCTGGCGTTCCTGATGGTGCACCAGTTGTAGATGCTGCTGGACGAGATGCCCCTTCTTTTTTCGAAACTTCTGGTCTGCTTCGTTCTTTTGCCACATCGGGAATTGGCAATCCTCTTTCTTCAAGTGCTTTCACAGCAGAATCTCTGCCAATTTTCGATTGCTCTATTGCTCTTTCAATAGATGCCATGGCCTGCTCAGGAACTTTTTGTTTTACATCTTCAAGAACAGTTACGTGTAATGAATTTGCCTTTGCAATCAATTCATCTACTTTTGAGGTGTCTTTACCAACTTGCTGTGCAATAGCTGAGATTTCCTCTCCAAATCCTGCATATTTTTCGTATTCTTCTACAGCTTCACTAGCTTCCTCTTCATCTTCCTGATCTGCCGCCTGCGTAGCTTTATTTAGTCTGCTTTCGGCAACTCCCATTGCAATTTCAGCGGATTTTTCTGGATTTTCTCTTGCCAATGCTTTCAAAGCTTCTTGGTTGCCTCTTATTGACTTTTCTCTTGCGGCAACTATCTTTTCTTTTGCTTGTTCAGGAACCCTCTCTTGCACTTCGTCAAGAATACTCAAATGTTTAGATGTTGCCCTTGATACAAGCTCTGCTAATTGTTCTTTTTTATTGGCGTCATTTGCTAAAGCAGCAATTTCGTTTGCTTCATTTATTTTTTCTTCATATTCCTGAGAAAGTCCGTCAACAAATTCCGGTTTTCCTTTGCCGGCCATTGCTTCCGCTTCAGCTAATCTTTTTTCAGCAAGCCTCAATGCACGTTCTGCTTTTGCGGTTTCTCCAAAAGTGAAAGCATTCCCAACAGATTCAAATGCTTTTTTTATTCCATAGAATGGACTATCTGGCAAGGTTCCAGGATTTGGAAGTCCTGTTTGCGCGTATGCTACAGTAGATAACAAGAATACCATTAAAACTGATAATAATATCTTTTTTATCATTTTATTCTCAATCATCAATATATTCGCAAGCTTCTTTTTAAACATTTCCCTTTTTAGATACTATTTTTATCACAGATTTACACACGTACTGATAACTGAACAGTATCTTTTTGTAACAATCTTTATAAGCTGATTTCTTTTTGATAAAGTATGCAGTTCACAGAAAGATTAGCAAAAGATTATCAGTATTTTTTTAATTTTGCGCTTAAAAAAACGCGCGATTATGATTTGGCGCAGGATGTTGTGCAGGAAGCATTTCTTAAGGCAGAATCAACACAAAGTCTGCCAATTGGGCATTACAAAACGTGGATGTGCAGGATTATTCGAACAACAATTGCTGATTTTTATAAAAAACAAAATAAACATCATGTTGTGTCATTAAATGATGATTTGTTTTCAGATGAAAGTTCTGCCGTAACTGCAGAAGCGAATGAATTATCAGAGAAACTGAGAATAATTGAAAAAACTAATGTTTCTGTAAGTATCACAACACTTTTAGATTATTCTTTTAATGACAAATCATACGCTCAGCTTTGTGCTGATTATGGCATTTGTTTTGCAACTGCGCGTGTAAGAATTCATGTTGGGCGAAAAAAGTTAAAAAAAGAATTAGCTGGTTTTCTAAAATGAAAATCGACCACCGCCAGTCAGAGACTGGCAGGATTCTCGCCCTTCTGGCTCGGGTCGATTTTCATTTAGTCCCAAAAATTTTTCACTAATAATACTGTGATTGGTCTCACGACCACTAATCACAGATTTGTGGAAAATTTTTGAGGATTTTAGCGTTCAGAAATTCTTATCAAGTCTTGACTGCACCAATTAATCCTGTCTTCAAGCTGTGTTTTTAGCCCATTGAGTGATAAATAGCCGTACCACATAACCTGTTGGTTTGTAAAGTTAAAGGCATTTTTCCATTTTGAAAAATCTTTTTTTGCCAGCCACAGCCAGTCAAGAATGCTTAGTGCAACAATGCTTCTTTGAGGATTGTAGCCTGAAATCATTATTGATTTTTGGCTTGTTCTTTGTACATTGTATGTTGGCAGTAAGATGTCGCCGTCTGGAATGTCTAAGTCTGCTGATACTTGGAGAAGTCGCTTGACTCCTTTAAGCCCTTGTTCAAGACTGCTTCCGCCTAATGGTTTTTCTGTGTAAACACATCGTTCGTATGTTCTGAAACAATTTTTCAATTTTTCAATCTCTGCATCTGTTATTTCTTCTTTAAAAATGATGCTGATTTCAGCACGATGGTAGTGTTCCCATGGCATTTTTTGTGCTTCAGAAAAAACTTTGCAGTTCAGTTGCGGCACTAAGCGTTTTCCGTCAACAGCATGATGGCTTGGTTTTGGGTTTGTTTCGTGTTCGAGTGGTTTTGTTTCTCCTGAATCGCGGCTTCTGCGCAAAAGATATGAACGGATTTCTGCAATGTTTTCAACTCGCCAAACATTAAGAACTTGACCGACAGATGTTGCAAAATATACACCGTTGCACGAACTGTGGCGTGCAGGAACATTCACAAAACATTTTGTGAAAAGGTCTCCGACTGCATTTGGTGCAGAAACAAAATCGTTTTGTGCAAGATTGTAGTCTGCACCGCCTTGTAATAAGAATATTTTGTTGTTGTGTTTGTATTCGTCAACAATTCTTTGCTCAATCTGGTCATCCATACCGTTTATAACAATTCCAATATCATTCCATTGCAAATCCTGCCTGCGTCCTTTGAGTTCAACGCATTTGTTTCTTGCCGTCTTTATTAATGGCTGAACATCCTGAACATCCAGATAAACAGGAACATGATATTGTCTGCATAATTCAGAAAGCTCTTCTGTTCTGCGGTCATTGCCTAAACCGCGCTTTGTTGCAATTACGCTATTGTGTCCTGTACTGAAATAAAGCCGTCCAACACGATTCAGCACTGTGCCGCATCCGTCGAGCAACAAATACATAAAATAGTGTGATGAAGTATGATGTATTTATATTTTTCGAAATTGTAATGCATAAGTTTATAAGTAATTTCTAAAAACAAAACGTTATGATTGACTACAAACAACGTGCAATTGACGAAATTCTTACAGATTTGGGATTTAAAAAGGGTGAAAACACCCACGCGCAGTACATTATAAAGCCGAAAGAATATCTTCGTTTTGATGGCTCGCCAATAACTACTATTCAAGCTGATGAACCAACTGTTCTTATGAAAATACTTCGTTTTAGTGATGAACAACTTGACATGATTGGAAGAATATTGTCGCTTGATGAGGATAAAGAATTAATAAGATTCACTTATATTGACAGGTATGAAGATTTTTATTTCAGTAAAGGGCCTGTAATTGATATTTCAAAAAATAGAAAAGTCACTATTTTCGCACTCTTGCAGCAGGTTCACAACAGGGAAGTATTGCGTTTGACAGTTGAAGAACACGAAACATTAGTCCATCGCATAAGAACTGCTCTTGAAAAAAGAAGAATTGGCACATTGCAACTGAATGATTTGTCTGCACTATCTTCTAAAACAAATTTTTTCTGTTATCATGCAGGTTCGTATGGGCTTGAGATGGAAGGTATTGATGTGCTGATTGGGTGTTTGCATTACAGAACAGATGTTAAATTGCATCCGAGAGATTGTGTTGCAACAAAATAATTTTTCTTAATCAGTATGAAAATTTTCAACAGCAACTGGCGGCAGCCAAAGCCCGACAAGTGAACGCTTCCAAACAACATTTTCTTTAGGTGGGGCAAATTCATACTTGTAATACAGAACGCGAATAAATTTTGGAGATTGTTCAGGAAAAGGGTTTTGCGCAATTAATTTCAGTGTTTCTTTGTCATCATTCAGCAATCTCCATACAAATTTCAAAATCCACAAGTTTTGTTGTTGTGGTTGCATTGAAGCAAACCATAATTGCCAGTCAAGACGGTAATGATAAGGAGAAATAAACGAAGGACGCTTGCTTATATCTGTGGGTTTTGCATAAAATTCGTATTCTTTCCATTCTTTGCCATCCATTGAGCCTTCAAACACAAGCTCGTGGCGTTCTTTTGTAATGGAACCAAATGCACCGTATGTGTTCAACAAATGCAGTCTGTCAAATGAAGAGTTCATTCGCTGGCTGGATGACAATAAATTCTGCACAACAGGGATGCTTAAATAAATCATGAGAACAAAAACAATAACAGAAACAAAATTTTGAGAACGACTTATTTTTGCGTGTTTTTTTGCAACCTCTGCGCGTTCAACAATTTTTTTTGGCAAAATTTTTCTTAAAAAACTGTCATCAAAATAGCTTATCACTGCAACAAGCGTTAGCCAGTTCAAAAACGAAAGATTACCGCTTATTATAAGAATTATCTGAAACAATAATAATGAAAAACCTGCAATGTTTCTTAACAATCGTGGAAAAACCAGCCAAGGGCTTATTAATTGTACTGCATGCGTCATTACAACACCAAAACGATGCATCCATGCTGGCTGAAAATGAAACCATCTGCTTAAAGGATTTGGCACTGGCTGTGTTTCAAAATGATAGTCAAGACATGTTAAATCCTTCCAGCAGCTGTCGCCGCGATATTTGATTAATCCAGAACCAATGTTTATGCGGAATGCCAGCCAGCGCAGCAGCCAAATAATTAACGTAGGTGCGGCAGTTCTTGGAAAAGGTCTTGCATCAAGCAGTGGGACTAAAAATATTGCGAGAAAACCAGTTTCTAACAACTGAATGTCCCAGCCGTAACCATACCACAACTGACCGACATGCACGAAAGACAAGTACAAGAACCACAACACAAAAAGCATTATTGAATTAGCAAAACCAATAAAAACAAGAAATGAAATCAACACGCCAAGCCAAGCAAGAAAGAGAAAAAAATTGTCAGAAATTTTGAACATAAATAATGATGGGACATTTATAAACGCATCAAAGACTGAATTGTGCTGTGCTCTGACTGCAATAACAAAATCTTTTGCAGGCAGAATACCATTTTCTCCGAGCAAAGGAATTCCCTGTTTTAGCAGTATCAAAAATGCAACAAAGTATACTATTCCTAATAAGCGTAAAAACACAAAACGAACAAGCCAGTATGACATGAGAGCAACAAAAACTTAAAGAATAATAAAAATATTGTGATTTACTTGGAAGAACGCTCGGTTGAATGCCACTGTGTCCGAGACCTGTAGATGAAAACCTGAGCGTTCGCGTTCTTCCAAGTACTTTTGAAAGTTGCCCGAGCGAAGCGAGAACGCTCCGTGGTTGAGCGCAGCGAAACCAGGAGTGGCAACTTTCAAATTTACTTTACTTTTGTTACTGCAAGAGTTGTGCTGTCGATATCAGCGATTCGTGCATTGAAGTCTACAAAATTTCCGTTGAGATTTCTGCCGTATTCTGACAATACATATCCTGCGTGCATGACGTCTAAACTGTCGTTTGCTGTGACTGCTATTAGAAAGTTGCCATTTGCCGCAGTTATGCCGTATACTCTGCCTGTTCCTGCTGGCGGGAGTGTTCTGTCTTGCGCGTCAGGCAGTGCTGAAATGGCATCGCCTATAATTCTGTTGCTTGATGGTGTGCCTACAAAAATTCTGTTTTTTTCATAAGGCGCAAATACTACACTGCTTACAAAGCGTCCTGTTACCATTATTGCTGTTGTGTTGTACTTGTTTTGAATGTCGTCCTGTAATCGATAACCAATATCAAGAGTTGCCTGTCCTTCGGTAAATCTTATTGTTGGGTCGTTTAGTATTGCGTCACTTATTATGATTTCTATAGGATTTTGTGGAGTTGCGCCATTGAGGAGTTCTTCGATTCCTAAACGAATGTTTTTCAGCCCTGCAACTGCTTGTGCTTTTTTTCTTGTGTCAGAACTGCTGCCACCGCCGCAAGCTGGAAGTATGCTCGCCAAAGCAACCATGCCTGCTGCAATATATGGAAGATATTTTTTCATGTTCGTCACCTCATTGTTTTTCTATTGTTGTTTGAACATCTATATAATAGCCAGTAACGTGAATAATTTTGCCGTCAACATCAACATAATTTCCATTCTGAAGAGTTTTGTCATATTCTGAGAGCGCGTATCCTGTTTTCAAAACACCTGCGGCATCGCTTGCAGTTATTACAATACAGTCTTTTTGAGCATCATAACCTTCTATGCTTCCTGTATCTTGTGGAAGAATACGATATTGTTGGTCAAGCATTGAAGAACGAATGCCTGCAACATGCGTGTTGAATGTTTCCATGCCAATAAAAACTCTGAATTTATCAAAAGCATTACTTATTTCATAATCAAATTTTCGTGTGACTGGTGTGTAAGAACCATGTCTTGATTGAAGGTCATTATTCAAGCGTCTCTGTATAAACCAGCTTGCATAATTGTCTGCTGTTTGCTGAGCAAGATTTTGCGGAGCGCCAGTAACAACTTCAATTTCTTCATTAGCATTAATAAAGTCTTCAAGAATTAGGCGAACATTTGCAGTTGCATCCTGCGGAGAAGAAATTGGGTTTTTATCAGAACTTTTGTGGCATCCTGAGAACAAACTTACAACACCAAGAATTGCAGTGCACAAATAGTTTGTTGTGTTCATCTTTTCAGACAAGATTAACAGTGGGTATTAAAGGTTTTCTGTAGTGCAAACGCTATTATTCTTTTCGCACAACTGTTTGGACATAATGATATTGCCCTGTTACGTCAACAATGCTTGCATCAAACTCAATTACTTGTGGTTGTCCTATTGTGTATCCGTACTCTGACAGTCCGTATGCGGCATTGATAAAACTGTTTGTTTTGTCGCCTGTAACAACAACATATTTGTTGCCGTTATCAAACTTGTAACCCTCAACTGTTCATCAATAATTAAGTGCTGAAACTCCTCAAACTTTGTCCACGGAACAATCGGTTCATACAATGGATTATTTTTTTGTTTCCAAAGCTCTGCTGCAATAATGTCTCTCGGCACTTCGTCAATAACATGAATTCCATGTTCTTTGATTAAATTAATCGTTGTTGTCTTGCCAACACAATGACCACCAGTAATAACAATCTTTTTCACATAATCTATTTTATACGCCACATTTATAAACATTTTCCTTCCACCAACGTTCTATGGATGATAATTTTTTAAGAGTTTATGACAACATTGCAGGATTACAATCAAGCGTTGTGAACCCAACACCACTTGTCAAACTTAACAAAATTAATTCTCTTCCAATTACACTTTATGCAAAACTCGAATGGCACAATCCATTCGGCGCAGTCAAAGACCGCATTGCATTCCAACTCATCCAAGATGCAGAAGAAAAAGGATTATTGCAAGACAAAAAAATCATTGAACCAACATCAGGCAACACAGGCATAGGACTAACAGCAGTAGCAAACATAAAAAACTACAAAATACGAACCACAATATCTTCAGCAATTCCAGATGAAAAAAAGAACATTCTCAGATTTTTAGGAGCAGAAGTCATAGAAGTAGCAGACACACTATGCCCAGATCCAAACGAACCAGGCGGAGCAATAGGCATTGCAAAATCAACAGTAAAAAACCTGCCAGCAAAATTTTACATGCCAAACCAATACGAAAACGAAGCAAACATACAAGCACACTATTTAACAACAGGGCCTGAAATCTGGAAACAAACCAAAGGACAAATAACACACTTTGCAGCAGGACTCGGCACGTGCGGAACAATAGGAGGGGTTGGACAATACTTGAAAGAAAAAAACAAAAACATCAAAATCATTGCAGTCCATCCACAAGAAAATCACGACATCCCAGGCGTCAGAAGCCTCAAACAATTAAATGTGACAAAATTATTCAAGCCAGATTTGTATGACGATATAATTGAGGTTTCCAACAAAGAAGCATACGACGCATGCTTACGATTAAACAGAGAAGAAAGCATTATTGCAGGGCCAAGTTCAGGAATGGTTATTGCAGGAGCATTAAAATCACTAAAAGATGTCAAAGAAGGCTGTGTGGTGTGCATCTTTCCCGACAATATTTTCAAGTACACATCATTCTTTTCAAAGAATTTCCCAGAAATAATGCCAACAGCACAACCACAACCAAGCAATCCAATGGCAGAACAACTCTTTAATAATATGGTGCAAACAGCACGAAACGAAAACACAACAATCGAAATAGACGCAGCAAAAAAAATTATTGACGAACAACAACCACTTGTTATAGATGTACGCCCACAACACATTTACGCACAAGCACACATACCAAACGCAAAAAATACTCCAATAGCACAAATTACACAACAAAAAAACAAACTGCCAACAGACAAAAATGCACTGATTCTTACTGTATGCCAACGAGGCAACACATCACTAATAGGCATGATCTTCCTGCGAAGTATGGGTTACACAAACGTCAAAAGCATCAACAACGGAACACAAGCATGGATAGAAAAAGGATATGATACAGAAAAAGAATAATAAAATTCCAAACGCCCCCGACGTTGACTTATGACGTTTCGTACCAGTTAACGGAATACAGTTCTAATTTTATTTTTGTGCAAGTAATTCTTTTGTGTCATAGATTGCTTCTTTGCATAATTGTTTGAGTTTTTCTAGTTGTGTTGTTTCTGATGTAAGACTGATGCCGTATTGTAGTTGCTCGCGTGGTTCGATTACTGTTGTTTCTGCGTGTTTAGTTTCATCATATTGTTTGAGCCCGTCTATAAATTTTTGTGCAAATGTTATTTTCTTTTGTTCTATTAAGTGTTCTATGGCTGCGATGGTGCATTCTTGATTTCTGCTTTCGTATCCGTT
>CAYPAC010000033.1:2054-10510 GCA_964408615.1 uncultured Methanosarcinales archaeon | reverse complement strand
GTAGATAAAGGACGAGCATTTTCTGAGCATGTCAAGAATCCACCTGCTATTAAATTTTATGGTCGTTATCACTTCACGCCACCTGCTTCAGCTGGTGGTTCTTGACAACTCAGTAAGTTTTTTTGCAGCTTTTTTGCATCAACTGTAGAAACAATCGTTGTCTTACCCTCCTTGCCACCAACAATTTTTTCAGTATTCACAAAACCACCAATAGTTAATTTCTCAATCCTGCGCTGAAACGTCTTATAATTCATAGAAGAATCATTTTTTTTGTACAATTCAAACAAGTCACCAATCTTTTTACCAGAATGCTTGCTTACCAAAGAAAGAATGTCCTTAGCATCCCCAGACAAATTATCTATTTCATGCTGAGTAAACTCACAAACCTTTTTAACAGCAATATTCGCGTGCTCGACAGAAATTCTTTTAGCACTATTTTCCTCAGCACACAAACCAGCTTCTCTCAACAAAAACAAACCAGTCCTAACATCTCTTGATTCAGCGGCCTTTGAAAGAATCAATGAAAAAGCACTTGAATCCCACGCCCCAGGAACAAATGCATAACCAACACGCTGTTTCAAAATTTCTTTAGTCTCTTCACCAGAATACTGCTTAAATTCCAAGATTTCAGCCATCAAACGAGACTTAACACGCTCCTCAATATTATCAATCCAAGACTTGTAATTCGTAATCAAAATAACAGTCTTTCTCAAAACATCATTCAAAATAGCATACAAAAAATCAGCCTCCTCAACCTTATCAACCTCATCAAAAACAAAAACAACAGTCTTCTTATTAACAATATTCTTAATCACTTCAAACAATTCTTCAGTATTCTTATTCTGCAAAAACTTATAATCAAGCTGAGCACACAAATCCATCATAATCTTGTAAGTCGTGTTTTTCTGCCAGCAATTAATGTACAAAGGAACAACCTCATCAGTAGTTTCTTCCAAATCTCTCAAAACCCACTTTATTGCAGCAGTTTTTCCAATACCAGGAGCACCGAAAATAAACAAATTCCTGCCATTCCTACCCTGCATTAAAGGCTTAATACAATTAGCAACATGATGCTGTTGTTTTTCACGATAAGGCAAAAGCTTAGGAACAAAATCAAGATCTAACGCATCCTCATTCTTAAACAAAGACTCACCAGCACCCAACAATTCATTAAACAAAGCCATGCGAACAAAAATTCATTAAATAGTTTATAAAAGTTACTTATTCTTGGCTTTTGCGTTTCGTATTGCAAAAGACAAGTTTACTAAACTTTTGCTTCTTTTAACTTATGTAAAATGCAAAAGTTTAGTTATTCTTCTGCTTTTTCTTCTTCTCAACCTTGCCAATCATTTTAAACCCGCAATATTTGTGCAACACCTTCGGAATTTTTATTGTGCCATCCTCTTTCTGAAAGTTTTCCAAAATAGCAACAACAGCACGAGAAGTTGCAACACACGTGCTGTTCAAAGTATGAACATACTTACGTTCAGCACCATCCTGATATTTAATATTCAGTCTTACAGCCTGATAAGTTGTGCAATTAGAACACGAACCCATTTCACGATACGCATTCTGAACAGGCATCCATGCTTCGAAATCATATTTTTTAGCAGCAACAATACCAATATCACCAGTACAAACATTAACAACCCTGCCGTGCAAACCCAAGCTCTGGAAAAACTCAACTGCATTCTTTATCAATTCTTCATGAAAATGCCAAGAATCTTCAGGCCTGCAAATAATTAATTGTTCAACTTTGTTAAACTGATGCACGCGGAAGATTCCTTTTGTATCCTTGCCATGCGCGCCTGCTTCCTTACGAAAATTCGTGCTAAAACCAACCATTTTGACAGGCAGGCATTCACTTGGCAAAACTTCATCCATAAAACGCGCAGTACAAGGATGCTCCGAAGTAGCAATCGCGTAAAGATCTTCACCATCAATCTTGTACAACATTTCCTCAAAATCACCCAAAGAAGTAACACCCTCATAAGCTCTTCTGTTCATCATAAAAGGAGGAACAACCAAAGCAAACTTTTTTTTCCGCATGAAATCAATTGCATACTTCGTCAACGCCATTTCAAGCAAAGCAATTTCTTCCCTCAAAAAATACCATCTTGCACCAGAAATTTTAGCAGCACGCTCCAAATCAACAAGCTTCCACTTTCGCAAAATATCTTCATGGCCGAGCAATTTAAACTTAAACTTAGGAAGCCTGCCAAACTTTTTAACAACAACATTATCAGCATCATCCTTGCCAAAAGGAACAGAATCATGCAACAAGTTAGGAATTTTCAACAACAAATTACGAATTTTGTCCTGAAGACTATTTGATTTTGACTCAATCTCGGTAATAGTAACTGGAAGACTCTTAATTTCTTCAATAACAGTATTAACATTCTTACCCTGCTTTTTCAAAACATTAATCTCCTGCGAAACAACATTTCTTCTGTGACGCAATTCATCAACTTTACCTTTCAACTCACGCCATTCAACATTAAGCTTTAAAACCTCATCAAACTGCTTCAAAACATCAGCATCCTGCCTTTTAGCAAGATTCTCCCTAACAAGCTTTGCATGTTCCCTCACATAATTAATATCAAGCATAGCAATCCAGTATCAATTGTTTGTTTAAATAGATTTCGGCACAATAATCTTTAAATATCAACCATTTATTCTGCAATTTTATGTCACGGCTACGCGCACTCATTCTGGACTGGGATGGAGTCATTGCAGACAGCGAAGCAGACCAGTACGCATGGCTCAAACACTGCGCAACACTTGTTGGAAAACCATTTCCATTTGACAAATTTGATGACGACTTCAAAAAAAACTACAACAGATACTACGCGGCAAGAGGAATACACGGACTATATGACATGTTGGGCATAAATTTTGAAGAAAGCAAAAAACAAATCTGGGAAGCATACGAACAATGGAAAAAACAAGCAAAAATCAACTTGTTTCCACAAATGAAAGAAACAATCCAACACATTTATGAGCATTCACGGCCGTGCCAAGGACGACCACAAGGACTAAGAATTTGCTTGAACACAACAAACAGGTTTTCAATCATCCAGCAAACATATTTAGATAACTGGCTTGACAAATATTTTGACACAACAGTAACACGCGACATACTGCCAGAAGACAAAACAGCAATACTAACAAAACCACACGCATACTCAATCGAATGGTGTCTTGACTTATTAAATTGTAATTCAGACGAAGCAATCTCAGTTGGAGACACAGGAACAGACATAATTGCATGCAGAACACTAAGACGACGCAACCCAGACAAGATACAAACAGTAAAAACAATAGCAGTCACTTGGGGCTATGAAACAAAAGAAGAACTCGAACAACACAAACCAGACTACTTTATTGACAAACCAGAACAATTAATAACCATTGTCAAAGAACTCAGCGGCATTGATTAAACACTCAGCACAACACTTTCGCCGGCAGCAAAAGCATCACTCAAAACCTTACCCAAATTATTATTCTTCTTTATCTTAATAACCCCATTCTTTCCCACATTAAATGTTGCAACATATTTATTATCAACAAGAACATTAACATCCTTTCCAGTAAATTTTTCATCAACAAACAATTCAATATAACGACTTGCAATATTTTTCCTAAAAGAAACTGCTTCACCATGCTGTTCTTCCTTTTCATCTTCATTAAGCTCGCGAACATCCAAACCAATGCCTAGTTCTTTTTCCAAATGAGCAATAGTCTTACCCTCTTTACCAATCAAGCCACCAATAGCATATTTAGGCACAAAAACAGCAGCCTTATTATCACTCAAAATATCAACCTTAACTTCATCAGCAAACCTTTGCACGGCACGTTCAATCGCACGCGCGGCAATCTTTTTTGCACCAACCTTTTCAACATCAGAAACAACAGGTACAACAACAGTTTCTTCACCATAACTATAAACTTCAGCAACAGCCTTCCCAGATTCAAAATCCGTGATGACAACAGTAGGACGAGCAAGATCTGCTTCAGTCATGCCAGAAGGAACCTTAACCATCATCTGAATAGAAAGAACTTTGTTAATACTTCCATTTTTGATAAAAACAACAGTATCAACAACCTGAGGGATAACGCCCAACTCAACACGACCAATAAAACGCTGAACAGCATCAACAGGACCAGTGCCGTGAACAACACCAACCATACCAACACCAGCCAATCTTAAATCAGCAAAAAGTTGGAAGTCTTTAGTATTGCGCATTTCATCAAAAATTGTGTAATCAGGCCTTGACAACAACAAAACATCATGAATCTCCTCGGGACTGCCGTGACTAATAGCAAGCTGAGTAACATTATCAGACAAAACCAAATCACGCGGCGCTTCAACAGTTTTCACAATTTTTTTCAGACTGACAAAATGCTCTGCAAGCGCCTGCGCAAACGTAGATTTACCCTGACCAGGACTACCTGCAATCAACATACCCTCAGCACGCAAAGCAATCCTTTCTTTAAGTTTATCACTTAATCTATAATCATCCAAAAACAATTTTTTAATTGGGCGTACAGCAGTAATCTCCCAACCATCAGAAAAAGGAGGCTTAGTAACAACAATCCTGAACAAACCGAGCTGTAAAATAGTGCTGCCCTCACGCTCAATCTCAACAAAACCATCAGCACGAGAACGAGCTTCCTCAATAATTTCTCTTGAAATATCTTTAATGTCATCTGCAGTCAAAACTTTTTTACCAACCTCAACAAAATCCCACGCACCAGGCATGCCTTTTTTTGCAATAGGCAAAACATTTTCTCTAAGATGAACAGACATAGTAGATTCATCAAAATACTGTTCAAGTTTTAACTCCCTCAAACCACCTTCTTTAGGAACAAACAAAACTTTAACACCACGAGCTTCACCAACCCGTGCCTGCACTTTATCAGCAGTAATTAATACAGCATCTTCATTCCACGCCAAATCACGAATTTTAGCATCAATCTCACCCAAATCAGCATACTTTATTTCATTAGCAGATGGTCTAACGCCTGCAAAACGCAGTGTGAACAAACCTTCTTTTGCGAGTTCCTGCAATTTCTTAATTTCATCCAACCCAACCCAGCCAACAGCACGACCAGAATTAGCCTGATGCTCAAGCTCAGCCAAAGAAGCTTCATGAACAACAATTTCTTTTACAGACAATTCCTGCCTTTCAGCTTTCAACGACAAAAGACCTTCGATTAAAACAGACGTGTCAACAACAATCTTATCAAAACTTGTTTTTTGCATACGAGAACAATAACGAATAAGGTTTATAAAGGTTAGGCATTATCAAATTATGTGGCAGTCACAGAAACAGATAAAGAAGCATTATACAAGATGCAATAGAACTCTTGAATAATATTAAAAACAACAAAATCTAAACCTTCATCCCAACAACACTGCTAATGCCCAAATCAGGATTCATTGAAACACCATACAAAGTATCAGCTTCCATTGTCAAAGCATCGTTATGAGAAATAACAATGTACTGCGCCTTGCCGCAATATTTTCTAATCAACTTAGCCAGTTTATCACTATTATGCTTATCCAATGCCGCATCAACTTCATCCATCACATAAAACGAAGCAGGCTCGTGCTCCTGAATAGCAAACAAAAACGCCAAAGCAGTCAAAGTCTTTTCACCACCACTCAAACTTCTGATATCAAGAAATTTACTTCCGGAAATTCTAACCTTAATCCTCAAACCTTCATCAAAAGGCTTTTCAGGATTCTCCAACTCCAAAAATGCCTCGCCTTTAGTTGACATTTCAGAAAAAATAGTCCTAAAATTTTTATCAACAACACTAAGAGTATTTGTAAACAAGCCAGTCTTGTTTGCTTCAATCTCATTCATCAATCTAAGAACATCATCCTTCTCCTTCACCAAAACAGACCTTTTCTCAATCAAGCCATTATATTCTTTCTCAACCGCATCATAAATCTCCAAAGCACGCAAGTTCACAGAACCAATTGAAACAAGCATGCGTTCGTGCTCTTCAATTTCCTTTTTCAATTCTTCATCAGACTTTTTTAACTCAAACTCACAACCTTCATACTGGGAAAACTCTGCGGAAAGACCAGCATGCTCTGCTTTAATACGCGCAGTTTCAATAGAAAAAGTATTCAACAACAATTCTTCCTGACGAGAAAATTCTTCCAAACGCAAAGTTTCAGATTCATGCCTGTTAACCTTTTCACTCAGCACATTACGCTGTTCAAACAAAGACTTGAACTGAACAAAAAACTTCTCCTGCTCCTTTTCCTTATCAGACAACAAAACAGTTTTTTCCCCAATAACAACTTCAAGAGACTTCTTTTCACCAATAAATTTTTTTTCTTCTTTATCAACATCATTTAAAACATTTAAAATATTATCCCTGTCGCGCGCAAGCACTTCATTAATCTGCAAAGAAACAGTTTTTTGTTCACCATCAACAACAGTTATTTGTTCTAACAATTCCTTCTTCTTCTGTTCAAACGCATTCAGCTCAGCAAGCACAGCAGGAGAACGCAATTCAGCAATACGATTCCTAAACTCCTGCTTTTTAATTTTTAAGTCAGTTAGTTCTTTTGTTGCATCATCAGCTTTGCATTCGATTTCATTCATTAACTTTTGAACACCATTCTGTTTTTTTAACAAGTCATCCTTAAAAGATTTTGAAGCATCCAAATCACCAGTATCAAGATGCAAGCTCTTTTCAGTCTTAATCATTTCACCTTCAAGAGTCATACGTAACTCTCTTAAACGAGTAATACGCTCTTCATTATCTTTTCTTGAAGACTCAAGCTTTGAAACACCGCCTTCAAGCCCTGCAATTTTTTCACGCACAGACTCGAGATCAGAATTCAGTTCGCGCTCTTTGAAACTCCCTGCCTTTTTATGACGATAACCACCAACCATTGCACCAGACAATTCTGCAAGATCACCATCAAGAGTCACCATCTTTATTTTACCAACACCAATCTTTCGCGCAGTCTCGATGTTGTCAACCACAAGAGTATTTCCAAAAACATAACTAAAAACATTTTTGAACTTTGAATCAAAAGAAATAAGGTCAATAGCAAAACCATGCGCGCCTTTTTCCTTTGACAACTTTTTAGAATCATCAGCAATTAAATGAGGCTTAATCTTGTTCAACGGCAAAAAAGTAGCAACACCAAACTTGTTCTCCTTCAAATATTTAATACACCCTGCAGCAACCCGGTCATCCTCAACTACAATACTGTGAATTTTCTGGCTTGCGGCAATCTCAAGCGCAAGAGAATATTTAGAAGGCGATTGTCCAAGCTCTGCAACAGTGCCATAAATCTCGCCAAACTTGTTTTTTAATTCCAAAACCTTTTTAACCGCAACATTGCCGGCAATACTCTCCTGAATCCCTGCATTTTTTACCTCAAGTTTTGCAAGCTCCTCACTTCTTTGAAGAAGCTCAGACTTCAAACGACCAAGCTGGCCAGCCATCACAGCATCAGAATTAAGCAATTCATTAAGCTCAAGCACAGTTTTTTTGAATTCATCCTTTTTCTTTTTCAGCAAAGAAAGTTCATTTGAATGCTCTTTCTCAAGCGCCGACATCTTTGCAATCTTGTCATCAATAGTTTTGACCTGAAAATCAAGACGGTCAAGCTCGCGCAAAAACTGCTGCTGCTGTTCACGCAAAGACTGCAAAACTTTTTGTTTTTCTTCAGCATCACGGTCAATATCATCAATACTTTTTTCAAAAGACTGACTGTCATCAAGATTATGGTCATTTCTAAATTTTGCAATTGTTTTGTCAAATTCAGAAATCTGTCCTTCAAGTATTTTTTTCTGAGAAGAAAGCTCATCCTGCTGTTTTTGCAGTTCAGAAATCTTTGAAGTTATTTCCTCAACATTAATTTTCAGCTGAGAACGACGCTCCTTTATTTTATTTAATTCTGTTTCACAAGACACCAGCCTTGTTTTAGAAGTAACAACATCAATACGCAACTGCTCAACATTCTTCAACAACTGCAACTGTTCAACCTTACTTTTCTGCTCAATCTCAGCAGAAATTTTTGAAATTTCATCCTTGAAGCCAGCAATCAATTTTTTTTGTTCATCAATTTTCAGTTTCAAATCATCAAACTTTTTTCTGGACTCAAAACTTTTTTGCTCAATCAAGCGCTGTTCATCATCTTTCTTATTCATCTGAAGTTTGAGCACAGAAGCTTTTTTCTGACGAATTTTGTCATTAATTTCCTTATATTTCAATGCCTGTTCGCGATCTTTTTTCAACTCTTTTAAATTAGACGCGCGTTCCTTCAAAACAATCTCTACTTCACCTAATCGCTGGTCAACCTTTGCAAGCTCATTAAGAGCCTGCTGTTTTTTTTCCTCATAAATAGAAATGCCGGCAATCTCCTCAACAATCTTTCTGCGGTCAACAGCAGACATCTCAACCAAGCTAACAATATC
>CAYPAC010000033.1:1208-2044 GCA_964408615.1 uncultured Methanosarcinales archaeon | reverse complement strand
GATGTTATAACCATCAGGATTAATCTTTGCAGAAGACAAAAGCTCAATAACCTCTTGTCTCGTATAAGTTTTGTTGTTAATCTTATACTTGCTCAAGCCATCATGACGCACCAAACGTGTAACCTTAATTTCATCTTCAGGCATAGGAAAAATTTTGTCTTTGTTATCAAAAAAAATAGAAACTTCAGCAACCTTGGCAGGATTTTTAGTCTTACCCCCATTGTATATCAAGTGAGCACTCTTTTCAGCACGCAAGGATTTAGACGAAGATTTACCGAGAACAAAACATAATGCGTCGAGAATGTTGCTTTTTCCACTGCCATTTGCGCCGACGACAACATTAAAATCATCACCAAAAAACAATTCAGTACGTTTACCGAAAGACTTAAAGCCGTCCATTATTAATTTAGTAATTTTAGTGCCTTTCACTTTCTGAGAACTATCAGAAACAACAATATTCTGCGAGGTTATTTCTTCTGACATTTTTTAGTCCAACGGATTCTTTACATTTTTAATAGACGCATGGCTTATTTGAGTATATATCTGCGTCGTCTTTATATCTGAATGCCCCAAAATCTTTTGAATAATCCTCAAATCAGTCCCTTGTTCCAATAAATGCGTTGCAAAACTATGCCTTAACAAGTGAGGATAAACCTCTTTTTTTATTTTTGCTTTTTTTGCAGTTTGTTCAACTATAGCCTGTATTGTTGCAGTTGTCAACCTGCCTCCACGATTCGAAGGAAACAACACAACATCCTGATTCAACTTACAATAGCTTTCCAATTCTTCCTTAATACTATTTGGCATTTTTACAAATCTGTCTTTTCTTCCTTTCG
>CAYPAC010000033.1:0-1198 GCA_964408615.1 uncultured Methanosarcinales archaeon | reverse complement strand
CTTTATGTGAATTAATCCTTCTGCAAAATTAACATCATCTTTTTCAAGATTAACAACCTCTGACACTCTTAAACCACAACCATACAAGACTTTAAGCACAAGTTTATGCTTAATATTCTTCGTTGAATTAATCATCAACTTAACTTCTTCAATCGTAAGAATTTCAGGAATCGATTTATTACGCTTAGGCCTTGGCAAACAAATTTTTTTCCCAATAACCTTATCAAACAAAAACTCAATTGCGACCAAATCATGACAAACACTTGTCGGCTCTTTTTTCTTAATCTGCATTTGAACATACCGCTTAACTTCATCCACATTAAAGTTTTTTCCAAACTTCAAATACTCCCCACCACTATTAGAATTGCTATTGATTGTCTTAGGAGAAAAATTACGAATTTCCAATTCAACAAGCAATTTCTCCAACAATTCCTGCGAACATTCCATCAAACAGTATATATAAACAAACTTTAAATACTTTTGCCAAAGTAACGGCATCATAAATTTATTTATGATGCCATAATGTTCAATTCAGAAATCCAACAATTTTTTACAGATTAGGAAAAATAATAATTATTCTTGGTCTTTTACGGGTATCAACCTTGCGTGATATCCTTTGAAAAAATATTCTGCCCAAACATCCCTTTCTATTCCTTTTTGATCTGCATGGATCCAAAATCCTGAAGCATGTTCAGTAAATAAACCATGTTGTTTGAGATTAATTAGTCCAGACCAAACTTCCTTTTTATTGTCGGGGTGATAAATTGTTAACTGGTCACCATTTTGAAGAATGTGCAAACCTTCATAACTCCAACTATCCACAAGAAGAGTATTTGAAAGACGCTTTTGTTCAATTACATCAGCTTCCCAGTCAACTGTAGCTCTTGTTAGTCCGTTTTGAAGAACCCCATATGGACGATTAGGTTCTGTGGAAGGAGTGCCACCATATACCCATCTGGTGCCATCAGATGTAACTGCAGTTGATGGATCTTCAAGATGCCAGTTACCTTTACCATGTCTTTCATTCATCCTGTCAGCAGCGTATTTGATTTTAAAACCATATCTCTCCATAAGTCTTTTATCAGCTTTGTGGTCACCTCTTTTTTTTTTTTTTTACAATGAAGAAACTATATAATCAGGATCTTCTGTCATTGGGTCTGGAAGCGGAAGCCATTCACCGTTTAGATAAACTTCAGTC
>CAYPAC010000032.1:5309-10548 GCA_964408615.1 uncultured Methanosarcinales archaeon | reverse complement strand
GCTTTCGCGCTCGCACCTTACGTTGCTCGCTTTATAATTTTGTTTCTATTGTTTGTATGATTGTGTAAAGAACATCGAGACTTTCTACGAGTGTTTCTTGTCCTATGTTTTGGAGTGCTCGTCTTGTTTCTCTTAAGTGTTGTTTTTTGTGTTCTGGTTCGTCGAGTGCTTTGCTCATGTTTAAAATGGCGTTTGCAAATGCATAGTCTGTTTCTTCTTCAGAACTCAGTGGCTCGCTTACTGTTGGATTTGTTTTTCTTATGTCGTATTCTTTTATTTTGTCTTCTATTGTTTTTTGTCCTTCTGAAGTATCTAAATGTTGTTTGTATCTTCCATCTCTGTAAATAATCACGCTTTCTATGAATGCTTTTCTTTGGTCGTACATTTCTTTGATGAATTGTTCGTCTTCTTTACTTTCAAATTTTGTTGGCATTGTGTAAACTTTGAAATATTCTTGTGTTATTATGTGCGGCAGTTTTTCTCTGAATTTCAGATAGTTTCCTTCGTGTTCAAGCCCTTCTTTGGCTTCAGCTTGTACTGTTTTGTCATCTACAGTTTTGTGCTCGTTTTGTTTGTGGTCTCCTAATTTGAGTTTTTCTATTGCTTCTTCTTCTGGTGTTCGTAAGTACTGTTGTTCTGGTTTTCGTTCATATTTTGCAGCAGCACTGTCCCGTTCATATTCTTCTGCTTCTTCTTTGATAATTTTGTCTAAGTCGCTTAGTTCGTCATCACTGCTTGTACATCCCATTCCTTCGTTTTCTGGATTCATAGCTATTCTTTGTAGCTTTAATGTCTTTTTCTTATTAAATTCATCGTCACATTCTATTCTTTAAGGAATTTTTTGACAAATACGTTGTAGAACTGACACAATGTTTATAAAGAATTGTCATTTGAATGTTTTATGGTTTTTGATTTTAAAACTACTGCGGATATTAAGGTTTCTGAAAAGATTGTTGACCAGGTTGTTGGTCAGGAAGAGGCTGTTGAAGTTATTAAAAAGGCTGCGAATCAGAGAAGGCATGTTCTCTTAATTGGCGACCCCGGCACGGGTAAATCAATGTTGGGGCTTGCTTTGGCTGAAATGCTTCCCAAAGAAAAGCTTGTTGATGTTATTGCTTTTCCTAATCCTCATGATGAAAACCAGCCTATTGTAAGAACTGCTCCTGCTGGCAAGGGCAGGGAGTTAATGGTAAAGGCACGCATGCGTTCAATGGACATGTTTAAGTATCAGAACTGGATTCTTGTTGCTCTTGTTATTTTGGCAATGTTTGCTCCGTGGTGGGCGCGTTCGTATTATAATTCTGACGTGATTTTTGCTGCTTTTTTTATTGGTGGAATGGTTTTTCTTGCTTCTTTTATGTTTTTTATTAATATTAACACGCGCATGGGTGGTTTGCGTTTGGATAGTCCCAAGGTTATTGTTGATAATTTTGGCAAAAAAACAGTGCCATTTTGGGATGCGACTGGCGCGCACGCTGGTGCTTTGCTTGGTGACGTGCTTCATGATCCCCTCCAGACTTTTGTCGACGACAAAATAGTTATCTTTGACGGTGAAAAAAAGAAATGGCGGCGTTTCCACTGGACACTGGACAAGTGCGCAGGTAAAGTATTTAATGCAGAAAAAGATAGTAAGAGGTACAAAGCAGTTTTTGTACACGATAAAAATTGGAAGACCTTGGGTGAGGTGAATGGTTGTGTTTCGCCAACAAAAATACTCTCTTTTAACACATATGATTATGAGGGAAATATGGTAAAAATAACCACGTCTGATGGCAAAGAAATAACAGTTACTCCTGAGCATAAAGTGGCAATTCAGAAACATGGCAAAATCAAATATGTCGAAGCACGGCAGTTAAAAGAAGGAGACTGCGTGTTTTCATTGCAAGAAGATATTATTATTGATGAGCAAGATATTATTAATACGTATGACGCGCGCCAGCGTGCGCAATGTGCGTTGTATTATCAATATTTGGATTTAAAAGAAAAGAACCCTTTTTTTGGACACAAAAGAATAGCAAAAATGATGGGGCATGCAGAGGGTAAAACGCGCTGGTGGCACGCAAAAAAACATATTCCTGTTCCTGTGCAGACATGTAATTGGCTGAAAGAAAAAGGTTTGTTGCCTTTGAAAGAAAATGATGAGCGTTTACTGATTATCGCTAAAGTTATTGGGGCAACGTTTGGTGACGGTGGTGTGTTTGATAATTTTAATGGGATTTTCCTGTCAAGTTCTGAACGAGAAGCTGTCAAAGAATTTGGGAGTGACATTAGAGAAATATTCAAAAGTTCAGGTAATGAAAGAATTATTGAAAGCGGTGAGTATGGTCATTCGTGGTGTTACCAGAACACGAATAGAAATATTATTCGCTTTTTTTTAGCGTTGGGCGCTCCTAAAGGTAATAAGATGAAAAGAGGGATTTATGTTTCTAATTGGGTGAAATTTCGGCATGAGTTAGTGCGCGAATTTTGGGGATCTTTCTTAGGTGGTGAATTGGGTGTGCCGAAAGTTCATGTAACAAGAAATTGTTTGGATGTGTTTGCGGTTGGTTTTTGCGCGTGCGAAGAATTTGAGAAAAACAAAATTGAGTTTTTAAATGAATTGCGAAAATATCTTGAAACAAATAATATTATGACTGGTAAGATTGTCAAGTCAAAAAACAAAGATCACGATAACCATATTTTTAGGTTGTTATTATCGACAAGTTTTGAAAACATGGTTAATTTTCTAGAGAATATAAAGATTAATTATTGTAGGTACAAACAAGAAAAGCTTGTGTTGACTTTGAAAGAATTTAGCGAGATTAAAAAGAAGAAATATTCTGAGCTTGTGAATCGTGGTTATGGTGCTGAGCATGCAATGCAATTACTTAAGTTAACTCCTGAGGGGTTGTATCAAGTTCTTAATGAAGAAGTTTTCGGAGTGAAAAATGAAGTTTAAGCATGTTCTTGTTAAAAGTGTTGAAAAAATTAAGTATTGTGGTAGTTTGTATAACGCTACAACATCTTCAGGCAGTATTGTGGTGAATGGGGTTTTGTGTAAGAATTCCGGCGGTCTTGGTACTCCAGCTCATGAGAGAATTGTTGCTGGCATGATTCATAAGGCGCATATGGGTGTTTTGTTTGTTGACGAAATTGCTACTTTGGATCCTTTGACTCAGCAGGAGCTTTTAACAGCGCTTCAGGAGGGCAAGTATGCTATTACCGGACAAAGTGAGCGTTCTTCTGGTGCTATGGTGCGTACTGAGCCTGTGCCTTGTAATTTTATTATGGTGGCTGCTGGAAATCTTGAAACGCTTGAAAAGATGCATCCTGCTTTGCGTTCAAGAATTCGTGGTTATGGTTACGAAGTTTTCATGAAGGAAACAATGCTTGACACTCCTGATGCTCGTGATAAGATTTCTCGTTTTGTTGCTCAGGAGGTTATTAAGGATAAAAAAATTCCTCATTTTTCTAAAGCGGCTGTTGATGTTATAATAAGTGACGCCAGAAAAATGGCTAATCGTAAGGATCATTTGACTTTGCGCTTGCGTGAATTAGGCGGCATTATTCGTGCTGCTGGTGATCTTGCTGTTGAGGAAAAATCAAAGGTTGTTGAGCCTGAGCACGTAATTAAAGCTAAAAAAATTGCCAGAACTTTGGAACAGCAGATTGCTGACAAGTTTATTGAGCGGAAAAAGGAGTATGATGTTATTGTTACTACGGGTGCAAAAATTGGCCGTGTGAACGGCTTGGCTGTGCTTGGTGGTGGTGCTTCTTATTCTGGCATTATTTTGCCGATTGAGGCAGAAGTTACTCCAGGTGGAAAGGAAAAGGATATTGTTGCTACAGGAAAGTTGGGAACTATTGCGAAAGAAGCAGTGAAAAATGTTTCTGCAATTATTAAGAAGACTTCAGGTACTAATCTTAAGGAGTATGACATTCATGTTCAATTCTTGCAGACTTATGAGGGTGTTGAGGGTGATAGTGCAAGCATTGCTGTTGCGACTGCCATTATTTCTGCGCTTGAAAAAGTTCCTGTTCGTCAGGATGTTGCCATGACTGGCAGTTTGTCTGTTCGTGGTGATGTTTTGCCTGTTGGCGGTGTCAGCGCAAAAGTTGAGGCTGCGATTGATGTTGGTGTCAAAAAAGTTTTGGTTCCTAAATCAAACGTGCAGGACATTATTATTGACAAGAAAAGGCTTGACAAGATTAAGCTTGTTCCTGTCAGCACGATTGCTGATGTTTTAAAGGAATCATTTGACTGGAAAGGCAAAACAAGTGTCCTGAAAAAGATTTTGAAGCAGAGAAAATAGTTGGTATTCTGTTTGTTAATTTTTGTGACTTAAAATATGAACACTTAACCCATAAAAAAGTGTCCCTCTTTGAAAGCCCACTTTTTTAAAAAGTGACCTTATAAAGAGGGAAACATTTAAATACCGGTTCATCTTTGGTTTGGGTGTGGATAAAGAAGTTTTAAAGCAAATAATTGTTGAGAATCAAGACAGAATACCTTTTACGCTTTTTAAGAGAAAGATAAATTTGCATCTTTCTTCTGAACAAATTATTGCATTGACAGGCATTAGAAGAGCTGGAAAAACACACGTTTTATACCAAATAATAAATGTGTTGTGCGAGGGGGGTGTGCAAAAAAAAAATGTTTTGTTGCTAAATTTTGAAGATGAGCGTTTAAACTTGACACAAGAAACATTGCAATTAATACTTGATGCGTACTACGAACTTTATCCGCATGAAATAGAAAAAAAAGTGTACTTGTTTTTTGATGAAGTGCAAGTTGTGAATGGTTGGGAAAAGTTTATACGGCGCCTTCATGAAACAAAACAATATAAACAATACATTACAGGTTCGTCATCAAAATTGTTAAGTAAAGAGATTGCCACAACATTACGTGGCCGAAGCATATCAGAATATGTGTATCCTTTGAGTTTCAGTGAATATTTAGAATACAAAGGCGTATCTATAACAAAACAGTCGCAATACTCAAAGCAAAGATACAGAATAATAAATCTGTTTGACGCCTATGCACTATGGGGTGGATTCTTTGAGGTCGTGAATGCTCCTGATGATGCAGAGCGCAGAAAAATTTTGCAGTCATACATCGACTTAATCATTTACAAAGACTTGGTTGAACGCTATAAAATAAAAAACTTAAGCCTGCTAAAATACTTAATACAATACTTGGTAACAAACACCAGCCAAAAAACTTCTTTGCGCGCCATTTATACCGCAGTGAAGGACAAAA
>CAYPAC010000032.1:0-5299 GCA_964408615.1 uncultured Methanosarcinales archaeon | reverse complement strand
TGCCTGTTTCAAAAAATGCAATCTCAAATTACGTTTCCATACTTTGTGACGCTTTAGCAATAATTGAAGTCAAAAAATACAGTCCTTCATTAAAAAAACAAAACACGCCATCTAAATATTACATAGCAGATACTGCTTTCAAAACCGCAGTAGGTCATTACATAAGCGATGACTTTGGCAAAATACTCGAAACATTAGTATTGCTCGAGCTAAAAAGGCAAGAAAAAGAAGTATTCTTCTCCGAAGAAAGCGGAGAATGCGATTTCGTCATTAAACAAGATACAAAAATTGTTGAAGCAATTCAAGTCACTGCAATAATCACAAACCAAAACCGCCAACGTGAACTAAAAGGATTAGTTGAAACAATGCAAAAATACAAACTCAAACAAGCAATAATTATTACAAAAGACCAAAACACAACATTCACTATAAAAGGCAGCAAAATAATAGCAAAACCATTCTGGCAATGGGCAATAGAGAAAAGAAATAAAAATGAACAATTTTGAAAATCCTCGAAAATTTTCCACATGTCGGAAACTGCTTTTCTATCAGTTTCCGAGCACGCTCAAGAACAATTAGTTGTTCTTGACGAGTCTGTGACTGGTGGTCGGAAGACCGATCATAGTTTTTTCAGTAAAAAATTTTTGGGACTAAAAGAAAATCGACCCGAGCCCGAAGGGCGAGAATCCGACTAGTCTCTGAGTGGTTGTGGTCGATTTTCTTTTTAGAGATTTTGAAGCAGAGAAAATAATTACTTTTTATACTTGTGTCTTACACTATTAACAAGTCCTTTTGATAGTCTGTACATGTAGCCCATAATTCTGTTGCCGAGAAGGAATCCTGCAACAAGCGCTGCCCACAGCGTAGTTTGGTCTGAAGTGCTGGCTTTTTCCCGCTCTTTATACAACGGTTCTTTCTTTATTGTTTCATATGTTTTATTGACAAGACGCGTGCCAAGAAAAAAAAAGTCTCCTATTACGCTAGACACATGTGTGAATAAAATTCCAAAACCGGCTCCGCATAAAGCCGTTTGTTTTGTTGTTTTTCCTTCTTGTATCGCATACACTGCTAATGGAGTCAATACAAAATATGGCGAAAGTAGTCCAATCCCGCCGCTGATCAGTGACTCAGAAATTACTGTTACACTTCCTGCTGCACCTTCGATTGGGTTGGTGGTTATCAACGGTAAGATTCTGTGGTACAGATATCCACCATGTGACGGTAAAATTGCAATTTTTGTGACTGTATTTCCAGATAGAAGATGTCCGAGTGCGTGCAATAACTCATGCGGCCCTGTTGTAATAAAATCTCCGATATAAAATCCTCCAATCAAATATGATGTTTTTAAAATTTTTTTTGAGACTGGTTCTGGTGTATCAACAACGGTTTTTATCAACGAACCTAAGTCGAGCGACATTTCATCTACAACACTAAAAACCCCTTTTGAATATTTTACTGGATGCTTTAATACATCGCGGAGTCTATAATCAGCCCCTGTTTTTCTTAAAAAGTCCTCGAAACATTTTTCTGTCAGTTTCTGTAAGTTGGCATTATTTTCTTGTTCAAGAGAATCCATATTTTGTTTAACTCTATTATCGCTTTTAAACTTGTTCTTTTTATGTGTCTGATGGAAATTCGTGAGGTTTATAAAGAAAAAACGTTAAGAACACTGCATGTTCTCTCTCGGCATCGAATCAACAGCTCACACGTTTGGAATAGGAATTGTAGATGATAAAGGGACCATTCTCGCAAACATTAAAGACTCAGTCACAACTGCTTCTGGCGGCCTCATCCCTAATGATGTTGCCAAGCATCATGAAGATGTTAAAGAAAAAGTGTTGAGTGATGCTTTAACTAAATCTAATTTAACTCTTAAAGACATCAATCTTATTGTTTATTCTCAAGGTCCTGGCCTCGCACCATGCCTTCGTGTCGGTACAAACTTTGCAAAAAAGCTCGCTAAAGAAAACAATCTGCCATTGATCGGCGCCAACCACGCAGTCGCTCATCTTACTATCGGCCAGCTTCTTTGCAAGTCTAAAGACTGTGTTTTTTTGTATGTTTCTGGTGTCAACACTCAGATTATTTCTTTGGCTGGCAATCGTTTCAGAATTTTTGGTGAAACTTTAGATATTGGTCTTGGCAATGCTCTTGACAAATTCGGTCGTGAAGCTGGTTTGGGTTTTCCTGCAGGTCCTAAGATTGAGCAGTTGGCAAAAACAGGAAAATACATAGAACTAACTTATGCTGTGAAAGGCATGGATGTTTCTTTTTCTGGCATGGTGACGCAGGCAATAAAAGAATTAAAGAAAGGTTCAAAGATGGAAGACATTTGTTTTTCATTGCAGGAAACTGCGTTTGCAATGTTGGCAGAAATTTGTGAACGTGCGCTCGCCCATACAGAAAAATCTGAACTCATTTTGGTTGGCGGTGTTGCTGCAAACAAGCGTTTGTCAGAAATGCTTGAAAAAATGTGTGCTGCAAGAAACGCTCGTTTTGCTGCAGTTCCTTTAGAATTTAGTGGTGACCAAGGTGTTATGATTGCTTGGCAGGGTTTTTTAGAATATCAAGCCGGCCGTCGTTTAGATATCAGCAAAGCTGACTTTTTTCCTTACGAGCGTGCTGATGAAATTTACGTTATTTGGTGAGCGAGAGGTCTGTGTAGAAATATTATTTTTGTTTTACCGCTTTTTTTTCTTCACTGTTTTTTTCTTTTTTGTTGGCAGTTTTGTTGCAGTTCCTTCAAGCAGTGGTGTTGGCTGGAATATCATGCCGCAATCTTTGCACACTACTTGTTCGCGCTGTGTGTTTTGAACAATGTTGAGGCTTGCGCATGCAGGGCATTCATTAATCTCTGCCACCTCTTTTATGGCAATCATATTCTGGTGTGCGTAACTCAGTGTTTATAAAACTTTTGTCACAATAGATTTTTCGTTAACAATCTTTATAAACAACTGACTTTGTTGTCGTCGCATGCAAGCAATCATCCTTGTTGGTGGCAATTCAACGCGCATGTTTCCTTTAACAATCAATAAGCATAAATCTTTGTTGTGTGTTGCTGGCAAAAGGATTCTTGAGCACCAGCTTGATGCTGTTGAAGGAATTGTTGACGAGGTTATTCTTGTCGTCAATCCAAAGACTGGTGACCAAATAAAAAGCATAATCAGCGATAGTTACAAATCTTTGTCGTTAAAATATGTTGTTCAGCACGAGCCTAAAGGTACATTGCATGCGGTTGGTTGTGCTCAACCTTTTATCAAAGACAAATTTTTTATGTTGATGGGTGATGATTTTTACAGCAAGGGAGATTTGAAATTGTTGGTTGAACATTCTTATTCTGTTCTTGCTTGTGAAGTTCCTAATCCTCAGCAGTTTGGTGTTTTTGTTGTTGATGCACAAAATAATTTTGTTGATTTCATTGAAAAACCTGCTCAGCCTATTACAAATCTTGCAAGCACTGGTGCTTTTTTCCTTGACACAGAAGTTTTCAAATTCTTTGACCAAGTCAAACCGTCTGCGCGCGGCGAGTTAGAGTTTGGTGATGCTGTAAAACTTTTATCTAAAACTGCGTCAATAAAAGTTGTTAAGGTTAAAGATTTGTGGAAGCCGTGCAGTTATCCGTGGGATTTGTTGGCATTAAATGAAATGTTGCTCGCAAAAGAACATCCTCAAACCATCACGCACAAAAATGCAGTCATTGAACAAAACGTTACGCTGAAAGGTTTTGTCTATGTCGGCGAAGGCACAATAATCAAAAGTGGGTCGTACATAGAAGGTCCTGTTATTATTGGTAAAAATTGTACGATTGGTCCGCAGGCATTTCTTCGTGGCACAACAATAGTCGGCAATAATTCAAAAGTTGGTTTGTGCAGTGAAATTAAAAACTCAATTCTCGGAGAGCATTGCGCTGCCGCACATCATGCGTACGTTGGTGATTCTGTTGTTGGTGACAATGTTAATTTTGGCAAGGGCTCAACGTTGGCAAACTGGCGTCATGACGAAGGCATTATTTCTTCTGTTTACAAAGAAAAACTTGTCTCAAGCGGTCGCACAAAATTTGGCGCAGTCATTGGCGACAATTGCAAGATTGGCTGTCACACTGTCATTAATCCCGGAAGAAAATTATGGCCTAACACGATGACGATGCCGAATGAAGTTGTTGTAAAAGACAAGGTTGCAGAATGATGAATTTTTTTGATTTTTTAATTCCGCAGAAATATCGTGGACAAAAGATAGCAATTGCAGAAAAAATTGTTCTTAACATTCCACAATCAGCGCAATACTTGACAGTTAATCCTTTGGAGGATGAGGAAGAATTCTTAGGAATGCAACAATTGTCTGACAGACAGCAAATAATTTATCACAGAGAAGATGGAGAGGATATTGCCTGCCAAGATTTCGAAAATCAAATAACGACAAGCGAATTAATGTCAGAGTTGGAAAAGGTTTTGAAGAAGATTTATTGAAGTCCAGTGCGGCAAACCTGGAGTTGTCTACTCATTTTTTATAGATTTCTTTTAATTCTGGTTCCCATACAGATGGTGAACGAAGTTTGTTATAACTCCTCTTATTATGATGAGTTTTGGAGATGTTTTCATTTTTATTCTGTTTATATTTCAATTGATTAAAACTTGTGTCTGCTTTGATTTCTACAAGCCATTGGCAGTCAATCATTTCATTTGCCGCGTGGCGTGCGGCGAGGCAGGGGTTGTCCATTCGGGATGGTTCCTGAGGCTTGCCGAACGGAACTAAGGAAAATCCTTGATTTTCCTGTGCCGAGTAGGATTTTGAGCAAAGCGAGAAATCCGTCGCACCTGCCACCGCGGCGGAAGTAACATTATTTTTTCTCACGCCAACATTCTTTTTTTTGTTCTTACCAGTATAATATTTCTATTTCAAGAATTTATAGTAATTGACTTTAATTTTCGTATGTTCATGTCGATTACTATATTCGCTGAACATTACAAATTGTATACTAATATTAATGTTCAGTGTTATAAATAAAAAATGAAAGCCGTGCAGATTCGTGAGATTTGCTGTTTTACTTAGCTTTTGTTTGCAAAAGTTAAGCCACTAAATGACCAATTTAGTGTTGGAATGGTCGTTGGGGACTGCATGCTGAACAACTCGTTACCTTGTTGCTTACACACCAGTTCCATTAAACAGCTCTTTTAGCTGTGACCTGTGATGTCTCTTTTCGAGGAGGGTTTCGTCCTTAGATGCTTTCAGGACTTATCCCTCAGCGCGTAGCTGCCCGGCGTGATACCTTATCAGATAACCGGTAAACCAGTGGCGCCGA
>CAYPAC010000031.1:8276-10610 GCA_964408615.1 uncultured Methanosarcinales archaeon | reverse complement strand
TTTCCAAAACGAACCATGATGAGGGTCACATGCATTTGTATTTAAAAGTATTGTGCATTGTAAACGGCGAAGATGTAATTGTTTGGCATGGAGTAGGTTCACGACTTATCTGTTTTTATCCCAATTCTTCCAGTGTAATCAATTCTATTAAGAAGCATTGGCTTTTTAGAAAAGTATTCATCAACAGCTTTTTTTGAGCCTGCCCAGTGTCCATAATCGTCTATTACTAAAACGCCATTTTTTACTAAAAGTGGGAATAGGGTGACTAATTCATGTTTTGTAGATTCGTACCAGTCAGTATCCAATCGAAGCAAAGCAATCTTTGAAGGCTTATTTTTCTGAAGAGTGTCCTCGACTTTACCTTTAACAAATACCATTTTGTCTTTAGGATATTTTGTTGAGAACATATTATTTTTAACTTCTTGTAAAGAAGAAAAGCACCAGTCATTATGTTTTTTTTGGGATGCTTTCTTCCATTTAGAAATTGCCTGAATAGATTTATCTTCAACAAGATAGTCATTTTCAGTAGGTTTTGACATGCCCTCAAATGTATCATAAAGATGAATTCTCCTATTTGTTTCATTCATTTCAAATAGCGTGTGGGCGATAACCATCGCGCTGCCACCTTTCCAAACACCGCACTCAACAAAATCCCCCTGTATTTTAGAATCAATAACATATTTGACTGCTTTGTATAAAGCATACATTCGTTCTTTAGAGGTCAATGTATAATCCTTACATTTGTTGTAAATATTTCCGAACTCTGTGTCTATAATCGGATCAAGTGGTGTTTGGGGGGGGTAGTTTTATTTTTATTAGTTTATATCCAAATAAGTTTACTGATTTTTGCATAATTATTTTTAGTGTGTGTAACATGGTTATTGTCTGAATTATAGCGAACGAGTTTTATAAACTTATCTAAGTGTAAAATTGTTAAACCCTTACGTTTTTAAATAAGTTACTTTTGTTGTCGGAATATGCGTGTTTCATTAGTTATTCCTGCGTATAATGAAGAAAAAGCCATTGCAAAGGTTGTTGAAGAAGCAGTTGATTACGTTGATGAAATTATCATTATCGATGATGGTTCTAAAGACAGAACACTTGAGACTGCAAAAGAATTGTGTTATCATTTTAAAAATATTAAACTAATTAAAAACAAAGTAAATCTTGGAAAAGTGCAATCATTGCGCCACGGTATTAAAGAAAGTTCTGGTAACATGATTGTGTTCACAGATGCTGATTTTACTTATCCTGGAAAGCACATAACTGAGGGTGTACGCGAAATAAAAAATGGTGCTGATTTGGCAATTGGTAACAGGTTCGCAGGGGTTGTTAAAAACATTCCTTTTCTTAACAGGATTGGTAATAGAATTTTTTCTCTTCTTATAACATATATCACCAGTGTTCCGATTGAGGATGGCCAGACTGGAATGCGTGCTTTTTTGAAAAAGAATTTTGAAAAACTTGATGTTCCTGCGAAGGGTCTTGAGTATGAAACGAAAATGACTGTGAAGGCTGCAAAACTCGGCTATACTATTGTAGAGGTTCCAATAGAGTACCGGGCAAGAATAGGCACATCTAAGCTTCAACCATTCCATGATGGTTGGAGAATGTTCAGGTCATTGTTGTCAATTGCTTATTATGAGACCTCGTTACTTGCTCGAATGATTCTTATGCCGAGTTTTGTTCTGTTTATAATAGGCAGTCTTCTTGGGCTTATATCTGTTGGGGAGTATTTGCAGTCAAATACTCTTTATCACCCGTATTATCCTTTGCTTGCAACATTGTTATTAATTCTTGCTACACAGTTATTATCTGTTGGGCTTATTCTTGACAATGTATACAAAAAAATTAGCATGATTGCACGAAAGTTATGATGCTAAAATGTTTTCACGAAAAAAAGCCAGAAAGCTCAATCGTTTAAGATTGAGATGAATGGCGCTTTCGTGGCTTTTTTTGTGTCCTAAAAAATCCGCTTTCAGAGCAGAGTGCGTTCAAGCTACACCATTTAGGGCGTGGTTAGCACTCTGCGCGGATTTTTTTTGACTTTCTGAAAAGAAAAAATAAGCTCATGCTTCCCAGAACTGTATAAAAAACAACGCTAACAAGGTGTAGCAGTAGGCTTGAGCTTATGGCAACTGATTTGTCTATTCCAATAGTGATTAGAAGAGCAGACCATACAGTATCAATAGTTCCAATTCCTGCAATGCTGGGAACTGGGATTATTGCACTGAGGCCAAGTATTCCTGCAGCAAGTGCAACTTGATTGAATGTTATACAGACATTTATTTTTGTAAGAAGGAAGAATAGCATGTATAGTTGTGTGAACCAGAT
>CAYPAC010000031.1:1895-8266 GCA_964408615.1 uncultured Methanosarcinales archaeon | reverse complement strand
TTTTCAATTTTTTGTTGTTATTATCATTAGTGATGTGTTTATTTTTATGGAATAAAATGATTTGAGTATTGTTTTGGCGTGATTTTTTATTTTTTTTAAAAACTTTGGTTGTTCAGGTATTTTTTGTGTGATTTTAAGAAGTTTGTGTGGTTGGTGCCATGAGAAAAGAAAAATGCTTGTAAGGCAGCAACCAAAGGTTATGATGAGTATTGTGAATGTTGTGCTGACAATTGGTTGATGAAAACCAGTTGCGATAAGAAATATTATTACTAAAGTAAGAAGGTCAAGGCATCGAAAGATAAAATATGCGCTTACTCCTGTGTGGACATTTATTCTTTTTGTTTTCCTCGTCAGTGTAATAAACGTAAGTTCTCCTAATCTTAAAGGAAGTATTTGTGCAAGCATTTCGTGAACAGAGGTAATGTGAAAAAGTTTGACAAATGAGATTCTTGAATTAAGAAGCAGAAAACTTCTTAATGTTCTTAGAAGATATGTTATGAGGTACATTGTTCCTGCAATAAAGATTGTTTTTAGCGTTAGCGTCGAAGCAATCTGTTTAAATTGTGTAATATTCGTAAATTGAAACAAGATTAACAGTAAAATAAGACTTGTGATTGCTGCTATAATGACATTTTTTATCTTCTTCTTCATTTTCGTGCAATAATACTGAATAATGGTGCCAGCCCTTTCGGACAATTGCCAATTTTAAAACGCATTAATATTTTTGTCGCGAAATCATTCAGCCCAAGCCAGTGGCGTGTTGCATTGATGTGCCGAAAGCCAGCATCATTCAGATTTTGAATAATCTTGTTTGATGGCACACCTTCTGCGTGATACTCTGTCAGATGATAGATATCTTTGTTTATGTTTTTGTTTTTCTCAAGGTATTTTTGTTCAAAATCAAAAAAATATCTGTATATTTTCATTGGTATGTAAAAATTTTTCATAAATTCGATATCAAGGTCATGGTCTGAATAAAAGATTCCATTTGGTTTGAGCACGCGGTGAATTTCTTTAAAGAGTTTTTTGTGTTCATAGCAGTGGTGTAGGACTGCAAAACAGCAAACTGTGTCAAATGTGTTGTCTTTGAAAGGCAGATTAAAGCCGTCTGCACAGGCAACGTTTTTTGTTTGGCTTGTTATTGGAAGAATTACGTTGTATGAAATATCTATGCTATAGAGTGAATGAAATAAATTTTTTGCTGCTCTTGTAAGAAATCCGTTTCCGCATCCAAGATCAAGAATTCGCGTATTATTTGTTTGTAATGAGATTTTTTTTATTTTTTTTCTTAACCATTCTATTGTTGTTTGTGAGCGTCGTAAGTCAATGCATTCGTAATCACCTGCTATTGTGTCATAAAAGTGTTTGTTTGCTTTTTTAACGAGCATTTCTTTTGACATTTTGGTTGCTCAAGACAGCATGTTTATAAACATGTTCATTGAAATGAATGAATTCATGGTTGTGTTTGTTTCATTGTATTTTGGAGCAATTTTGGTGTTTTTTATTAGTTTATTCTATGGTTTGTATGCAGTAATTATAAGATATTTTTATTTAGCAGAAGAAAAAATTGTGTTGTGTTCTGAACAGAGAATTAGTATGATAATTCCTTGTTTTAATGAGGAAAAAATAATTGTTGACAAAATAAGAAATACAGTTCTGCTTGACTATCCGAAAAGTCTTTTAGAAATTATTTTTGTTGATGGCGGTTCAACAGATCATACGCGTGAACTTGTTTTGAAAGAAATAAAAAAGTTTAAACACATTAAATTTGTTGAAACGCAACAGAAAGGCAAGATTCATCAAATTAATGAAGTTCTTAAAGACGCAAAAGGTGATGTTATCGTTATTAGTGACGCAGATGGTTTGCTTGATCCGTCTGTACTTAAGGTTTTTTCTAAAAGGCTGGAGTCTCAGATAATGGGTGCTGTTGGTGCTTGTGTTTCACCTGCAGGTAATCTTGCTGAAGAAAAGGTTTATTGGGATTTGCAGAATTATTTGCGCAGCTTGGAAAGCAGGTTTTATTCGTCGTCAATAATTATCGGGGTTTGTTACGCTTTTAGGAAAAAGATTATTTCAGAATATCCTGATGATGTTGTTGCTGATGATATTTATGTTGCATTTAAAACAGTTGAATCTGGTTTCAGGGTTGTTTATGATTGCAGTGCAAAGGTTGTTGAAGTCCGTACACCTGTTACTTTGAAAGAACTAATAGTTCATAAATCTCGCAAGGCCAATGCATATTTGAAAGAATTATTTCGTTTTAAGAAAAAGTTTTTGTTTTCTCCATTGAGGTGGAAGATTGTATTTTACAACAAACTTGCGCAGTTTACACTTGTTCCTGTTTTTAGTGGTGTTCTATTTTTGTCAGCACTTATCGATATTGTTTACCATGCAGCATTCCACCAGATTGTTTTTATATTGATACTATCTGCGGCGTTTCTTGTTTTCTTTGAATCAATAAGTTCGCTCCATCTTTTAAAGTCAATTATTATTTCCAATCTTGTTATTCTTTTTAATCTTATTAGGTTTCCTTTTTATCGTCAAAACAGCAGTTATGAGAAGATAAAATGACCAAGGTTCTTGTGACAGGTGCTACAGGATTTATTGGCGCTAATTTAGTCAAGCATCTGGTTGAGCAGGGGAATGATGTGAGAATTTTGGTTCGTCATAATTCTGGTCATCCTTTTATTGATGGTTTGCATGTGGAAAAAATTGTTGGTGATCTTAATGATCATGGACAGTTGCGTGTGGCATGTGGTGGTTGTCAACAGGTTTTTCATCTTGCAGCGCGTATTTCATTCAACCAGAATGATTATGAAGAAACTTATAATGTTAATGTGATGGGAACAAGGCACTTGTTGCGTGCAGCTCTTGATGCGGGTGTTGAAAAGTTTGTTCACGCGAGTTCTGCAGCTACAATTGGCACACCATCATCAAGTACTGTTTTTATGAATGAAGAAACATCTTTTCAGGACGAACTTAAAAAACCAAGTTATGCATATAGCAAATGGTTGGCAGAAGAAGAAGTGCGTTATGCAATAAGTCAAGGTCTTAATGCTTCGATCTCGAATATATCAACTGTGTACGGCGCTGGCGACAAAACATTAAACGCAGGCTCGCTTATCGCTGCAATTTCAAAATTTCCTGTTTTTATTGCCCCCCCTGGTGGCTGTAGTGTTGTTTCAGTTAAGGATGTTGTATCTGGACTTATTGCAATTGCAAATAAAGGCCGTGCAGGAGAACGATACATTTTGACTGGTGAGAACATAACTTTTCTTTCAATTTTTGACACAATTGCGCAAGTTGTCAAGAATAAGGGTGTTGAACGAATTCTTCCTGATTTTAGTGTTTTCTTTGCAAAGAATTCTGCAAGGATTATTGAACGTGTTTCGTCGTTGTTGGGGGTGCCTTCTAAATTGCTTACCGAAGATGTTGTGCGAAACTTATTTTATTTTCGTTATCTTGACAATACAAAAGCAAAAAGGGAACTTGATTGGCAACCACAGATTGATTTCAGAACCGCTGTTAAAGAAGCTTTTGAGTTTTATAAGTCTCAGAACATGTTATAATTCAATGCCCTTGTTGAGTAATTCTTCTTTTTTTGTTTTGTAGATTTCTTTGTATTTGTGCCAAGGGATGCTTGGCCAAAGATGGTGGATTCCATGGTATGTTTGATTAATCGTAAGAAATGCTATGAGCCAGTTTGTTGAAACAATTCTTGCAATTTTGTATCCTTTATGGCTTTTCTGGTAATGAGGAAAATAACAAATGTAGTACGCGTGGACAACAAAAATAATTCCGCGAGGAACAAGCCATAACATAAATAATGAATACAAAAATCCTTGCAGGTAACCAACAAATATAACAGAAATAACACAGGCGTATAACAAAACATCCAGCGCTTTTTCTTTTCTTGTCAGTGGAAGATCAGTATATGCTTGTGGATTGTGATAAATTACTGTTCTTAACACCATCCACATAAACAAAAAAGGTTTTGTTTGTACTCGCGGATAAACTGGGTCTTTTTCCGGATGTCCTTCATATTTATGGTGCAATAAATGTTCTCTTTTTCTTGCGTAATAACCAGGATAGACTGAAAAAAATGAAGTTATCCAGCCCAAAAAATGATTTAGTTTGTTTTTATTTGAAAAAATTCCATGAGCACATTCGTGCCATGCAGTGAATGAAAGATTCATAAGGGCTGTTGCAATAATGATGGCCGGGATTATAGAGATTTTGTTTATTTCGTATAGTAAAATATTGAAAACAATGCCTGCGCACATGAGTACGATTAAAAAAAAGGTTTTGTAGTCAATTGTTGGCATTTTTTAGTCTCGTAATTTGTTTGATTAGGAATAGTCCGTTTTTAAAGTTGAGTGATAATTCTGAAAAGTTTCTTGTTTGGAAGATTCTTTTAAGGATATATTTTGGCCGGAAATAGAATCGTCTTTCTGCTTCTGCCAGAATGTCGAGAAGTTCTTTTTCAGTGAATTTTTTTGATTTAATATTAAGATTAATGTCTGTTGAGCTGATTCCGTATGTGTAGTCTTCATAGTTTTCAGAAACATCAAATAATGTTCCTTTGTGTGTATTGTACAATTCTGTCCCTGGCAGTGGTGAGAGTATGTAGAAGTGTGCAATGTCTGGGTCGAGTTCTATTGCGAAATTAATTGTTTTTTCCATTGTTTCGCTGGTTTCTCCAGGATTTCCGAACATGAATGTGCCGAGGCATTTTATGCCGGTTTGTTTTGTCCAAGCGAATGCTTTTCTTGCGTCGTCTAAGGTTATTCCTTTTTTTATGTTGTTTAGAATTTTTTGGTCGCCTGATTCAACCCCATAAGTTATTGCTTTACAGCCTGCTTTTTTCATTGCTTTGAGCATTTCCAAATCGACAGTATTGACTCTTGAGAGGCAAAACCAGCCAACATTTAGTTTTTTTTCGATTAGCAGTTTGCATATGTCAAGCACTCTTTGTTTGTTGATGGTGAAAGTGTCGTCCCAGAAAACAATGAATTTAATTCTGTATTTTGTTACGAGTTCTTCCATTTCCGCAACAACTCTTTGTGCAGAATGGCACCTGAATTCGTATCCTGCCACCAAGTTGACTGCACAAAAGGTGCATTTTGCAGGACATCCTCTGCTTGATACCATGGTTGCTGCATTTTTTCCGGAGTGTATATATTTTGGAACTGTGTATTTGTGTAGAGGCAGCAAATCCCTTGCTGGAAATGGCAATGTGTCAAGTTCTCTGAAAAATGGTCTCGGTCCTGTGAGTACAATCTTGTCCTGTTCACGGTATGCAAGTCCTTTTATGTCATTCAGTGTGGGTTTTCCTGTTGATAATGAATCGCAAAGTTCAAGAAAAGTGAACTCGGCTTCTCCGACGGTTATAAAATCAAATTCAGGACAGTTTTTTAGGAGTGCATCTGCAGGCACTGATGAAGTGTGAATTCCTCCAAGTACTGTTTTTGCGTTGCTTACGCGTTTTACCATTGATGCGATTTCTTTTGCTTTTTTGAATGTTACTGTGGCGCAGGTTATTCCGACTATGTCTGGTTTTTCTTCTGTCATGAAGGCAGTCAGTTGTTCAAAATTCATGTTTTGGTTTTCAGGGTCAATAAGCCTTACCAAATAGTTATTGTTACGTAGTATTGCTGCAACGTATGCTATGCCTAAAGGGAATGCATTTTCTTCTCCACCTTGAAAAATATCCAAGTATGGTGTTTTTATGAGTATTATTTTAAGATTTTTTTTGATAGCGTTTTCTTGATTAATGAAGTGTTGGTTCAATGCCATTTTTTCCACAAAAAGTGAGGTATTGCTCGTGCCATTTGGTCTATTCTTGAAAACACATATTCTTGCGGGTTTAAAATTCCTTTCTTTATATATCCCCACCTGAAATAAAAATCCCTATACGCTTTCTTTGCCCAATAACGAAGTTCTTCTTCAGAAATGTGTTGATAATTTGGATATCCTTCTGGTGTTAATTCTCCTGTTTGCCTTAATTTTTCTCCGTCAGGTGTTCCTTGCAAAGGCCTGAATAATTGGAATTGTGCAGTGTGCGTATCAATTTCTTTAGCAAACTCAATTGTTTCTTTTATTGCTTTTGCATGGTCTCCTATGTAGCCGATTGCAAAGTCTGCATGAATTTGAATCCTTGCTTTGTTTGCTGCGCTTGCAAATTCTTTCATTTGAGGAATCGTTGTTCCTTTTTTTATGTTCTTTAACACAGTTTGGTTTGCAGATTCAAAACCAACATGAAGATTTCTGCATCCGGCTTCTTTCATTTTTTTCAAAATAGGATACTGCATGTTGGCGCGTGCATAACAACTCCACGTTATCTTTAATTTGTTATCAAGAATTCCATTGCA
>CAYPAC010000031.1:887-1848 GCA_964408615.1 uncultured Methanosarcinales archaeon | reverse complement strand
GTTGTCATTGTATCATCCTGAAACATTACGCTGCGTACTTGTGGGAGTTCTTGTTTTATGAATTTAAGCTCTTCAATCACGTTATCAACACTGCGTAAATTATACACTGCCCCTGGAATGAATGTGTGAACCCATAAACAAAATGTGCAAATGCCCCACTGGCATCCGCGTCCTGTTATTGTGTCAACAAATGGGTAATATTCTGACGGTGTTTTGTAATTGCGGACATCAACGTGCTTTTTGAAAAATTTTGTAACAAAAGGCATTTTGTCAAGTTGCTTGCCGGTAAGAAGCGGTCTCAATTCATTTTTTTTGATTTCTTTGTTTTCTCTGTAAACAAGATTTTTTATTGACTTCAAGTTTTTACCTTCCAACAATTCAAGCAAAGGATATTCAAATTCACCTTTTATTGCGTATTCAATTTCAGTAGACATTTCTAAAATTTCTTCTGGTTTTGCTGAAACATAGGGGCCAACAAATACTGCTGGACAACCAACTTCTTTTTTTATGCGTTCTGCAACCTGAACATCATTTCTTTTGCTTTTTTCGCCGCCATAAACAACCAGCAAATCCGGCTTAAATTCTTTGACAAGTTTTGCAGTCGTATCATGCATGATGTGTTGTGCAGGAGCATCAATAAACTGAACTTCATGTCCTTGCTGTTCAAGCACAGCGCCGCCATAACCCAGCCATAATGGATACCAGTTGCTATGTGAGAGAGAAACAAAATCACAGCGTGTATTGCGCATGTAATCCTGCATGAATGGTGGGCTTAATAGTGTTACTTTCACATAATCACCTTAACTATTGTTAATTAAGAGTCTTTGTGCTGTTTAATATTTAAATATTGCTTTGTTCACAACTCAAATATATACATTGCGAGCACTGCAATGTTGAGTCATATTTATTCTGAGTATTTGTACACATAGAACTTGTTTGGTTTGTAATTAAGGACTTTGAG
>CAYPAC010000031.1:0-877 GCA_964408615.1 uncultured Methanosarcinales archaeon | reverse complement strand
TAGCAACTGAATTAACCCAGTCAAATGGTGTGTTGGATGTTCCTTGAATTGTTTTAACAAGTTTTAGTTTTGGGTTTTTGTTTAAATCTATTGGTGGATACTCGCTTCTTCCTCTGCTGGATATTCTTTTGATGACATAAAAGTGGTTGTATTTTTTGGCAAATTCTGCCAACATTTCATGCTCAAAATCCTTCATGCTTGTTGCTCTGAAATATACTGGATTTTTTGCAAGACAGTATTTGTTTCCTTTTGTTATTGGCACATACTCGTATGCAACGCTTGTTGTGTGGTATAATGCGCCGATATTGTTTTGTTTTTGTTCATCTATCCATTGCACAACAAGTTCATATCCTACGAATGCGCTTCCCCATGTTGCTCTGAAAACAAATGTGTATCCGATGTTTGTGAGGATTATACTGCTTATTCCAATTATTAATGCTGTTTTGTAGAATTTTTTGTTGGGTTTCGAGATAGTATTGTACGCATGCTGATAAAGTAATGATAATAGTATGGTTATTGCAGGCAGTAAGCCGCTCATATACCTTATGGCAGGGTCGTGTGCAAACAAGAGGATTGGAAATTCTGATATCAGCCATGCGATTGCTAAAGGCATTGCAAGTTGTTGGTTGTTTTTTTTGTTTTGTTTTCTCTTTTTTATCAGGATAAATATAGAAATAATTGTTAGGATGATGCCTAAAAAACTAAGTATGTTGTAGAATGAAAGGTAGTATAATAAATCCAGATTTGGCAATGGCGAAAGCCACGCAGTTGGCAGGTCTTTTGTAAAAAGATGTTTTAAATGAGAAATATTTATTTGGAGTCCTGGTGTGAATCCTTGAGTTAACAGTGAACGGGGGAAGTTAAACATTATTAGATA
>CAYPAC010000030.1:0-10970 GCA_964408615.1 uncultured Methanosarcinales archaeon | reverse complement strand
TTGTTAAAGAAGTTGAGGATTCCGGCATAGATGTTAATACTTTCCCTCTCAAAGATGGTGATGCTATTGCTAAAAGGAGAGAGTTGCTTGGTTTGATTCATAATAGTCTTAATGGTGTTGGTGGGGAGTACTTAAAGTTGGATGATTGCAAGCCGTCACGCATTTGTAGGGTTGTTAAAAGTGAGTTTTTGCGTGCTCAGCGCATTATTGAGTTTTTTGAGTGTGTTCGAAGCAAGAATGTGTTTGGCAAAGTGCAGGAACTTTTGTCATTAGAAGAGCTTGCTCGCAGGGATTATGAAAGAATGCCTTTGTTTAATCATACTCAGTATCATAAAGCTCAGGAAGACTTAAGAACTTATGTTGCTTCTTTGTCGTGTCAGGAACGTAAAATGGTTGTTTCTCATTTTGGTGACAGAATTGTTCATTATGTGAAGTGAGAATTTTGTTGTAAGTATTTCTCTATCTCTTCTCTTTTTCTTGGGTTGAGAGAAACATGAAGTCCATATGATGTTGAAAAGTATAAATACCCATCTATATTTATGTTTGTTCTATGGAAGAAAAATCAATATTTTTACAAACCTTCGGCGACTATCCGTTAATGAAGATTCTTGATTTCTTGATGTACTCACGGGATTTTGATTACCCGATTACTGAGATTGCAAAGAATGCTGATGTTAACTTTCAAACACTGAAGAAATTGTGGCCTCAGTTGTTGCGCAACAAAATTGTGATGAAGACACGTGCATTAGGCGGCAGTGTTCTTTACAAACTGAATGTCGACAATCCAGTTGTTAAGAAAATAATTGAACTGAACAATTTCTTATGCTGGCAAGCTGTTGAAAAGAAAGAAGAAATTCTGGCGTGATTATTATTCAGAATGTTTTGTTGTTTTTCAACTTCATAGAAACATTTAAATATCACAACATCTAAATGTATTGTATGGCTACAATTACTGTTAATGTGAATGATGAAACTGCTGAATTGTTTAGAACAAAGGCTTTTCATTCTTTTGGCAAAAAGAAAGGTGCGCTTGGTATGGCTTTTGGTGAAGCTATGCAGGATTGGGCTGCGAAGAAAGAGTTTTTGGATGTTTGTTTGAAAATGCTGCGCGAAGGTCGTGATATGGGTAAGTTGTTGTACAAGAAGCGTGAGGAGTTGCATGAACGCAGTTGATACAAATATTATTGTATACGCATTTGATTCTGTTTATCCTGAAAAAAGAAAGATTTGCCAAAGAATTGTTAATGATGTTTTTGAAGGTAAACAGACAGTTGTTGTTACAAATCAAATTCTTGCAGAGTTTGTTTTTGTCGTGACGAAGAAGATTGAAAAGCCATTGACAGTTGGCGAAGCGCGTGCTGTTGTTGGCGCGATTGCAACCAGTGCTAATTGGAAAGTGTTTAATTATACTGCAGAAACTATTCTTAAAGCACTTGAGCTTAAGCTTCCTTTCTGGGACAGTATTATTGTTGAAACGCTTAAAGAAAATGGTGTCGGAGGAATAATTACAGAAAATACTAAAGACTTTTCAAAGTGTGGCATCAAAGTAGTGAATCCTTTTGAAGAATAAGATTTTTATTGTTCGTCAAGTTTTGTTTCAAGTGTTTCTTGCAATGTCGCCATGCCTGCTCAGAAATGTTTGCTTAATTTAAATGTGGTGCTTGGTATTTCAATTTGAAAACAAAATATTTATATACAAAGATAAGTATTATGTAAGTGAAAGATAATGATTTTCAGTGACCATGTTTATAAAGAAATGCAGCAAGCAGGAATCAGTGAGGAAGAAGCCAAACAGTGTTTGGGGCATGGTGAGTTGGAGATTAAGCAGATTGTCAAAGGTGAAACAAGATGCGGCAAAAGGTTAGAGCTCAAGTACAAAACGATTATGGTGATTTACATGTCAGAAACTGCTCTCGACGTACGCTACTGACTTCAGTCTGTGGAAAGGACGAGCAGTTTCTGAGCATGCTCAAGTCTCTCAAAAGCGCAGCTTTTGTGAGAACTTACGAAACTTTGTTTCGAAAGTAACCACTTGCTCATCAATATAAACGTCGTTATCACTTCACGCCACCTGCTTTAGCGGGTGGTTCTTGACACTTTGAGAAATGATGAAGAAAGAATAGTTACTGCGTACGTAATTCGGAGGAAAAAATGGCAAAAATAAATGACAGAATTTTTTGTGCAAAGTGTGGTGTTGAAATGAAGCTCGGTATGCTTCCTAAATACGAGTTTGAAGAAGGGTATCCTTTGCATAACGTTCAAGCGCATCAGTGTCCAAAATGCAGCAAAGTCTTTTTTACTGAGGTACAGGCTCACGAGATGGAATCTCGCACTGCAGAATTGAAAGAATACACTTTTGGTTTTGAAAGAAAAGTCACCATCAGTGGCAAAAGTCTTGTTGTTGGCATTCCTTCAGAGCTTGCTGACCACTTAAACATCAGGCAGGGCCAAAAAGTTCGTATTATTCCAATTGCAAAAGATGGTTTTATGATTAGGAAACAGCAAGTTTATCCTAAATAACTCAAACTTTTTTTATTGTTTCAATGAGTTTTTTGCTTTTTTCAATTGAGTTCTTTGCTGTTTCGAAGTCCATTCTTTTGCCGTAGTAAGTTAGTGAGTTTCTTTTGTATCGTAAATCGTCAAAGATTAAGTATAGGTCGTCTCTTTTTAGTATGTCTCTTAGGTAAAATCCAAGACAGACATGGTTGGTGATTTTGTATCCTTTGATAACAACGAGTGCTTGTAATAATTCAAGAATTGATGTGTAGTAGTCTTCGAATACAAAGTTGCAGTTTTGTTCATTTATTGATTTTATGAGTTTTATTCTTTCGTTAGCTGTTTCTATGAGTGATTTTGCTCTTCCTTTGTCAGGAGAACTTTTGAGTGCAGAATTTGTTTCCAGACAGTCTGTCCATGACGCTTCTTTCATTTGAAAACCTCAATAAAACCATTAAGCACAATTCCATTTATTATGTTATTTGCTAAATGTGGATTTTTGACTTCATTAATATTTTTATGGGTGAAAAGTTGTACGCGTCTTTTTAGTGTTTTCTCAAATTTCGTTATGTCAAATTCTTTTTTTGTTGTTTCTATGTACAAATCAATGTCGCTGTTTTCAGTATCTTCGCCTTTTGCGTATGAGCCAAAGACTGCTGTCGGTGGATTGTGAAGTTCAGTTCTTAAATACTCAACAAGCCCTGAATGATATAATTGTTTTATGTTGAATAGTTTTTTTTCAAGCAGGAAGTTTTCATTGCTTCTCTCTGCAGTGTAGAAAACAACACCCCCTGTTTTTATTGTTCTTAAGATTCCTTCTTGCTCAAGTTCTCGGCAGTATCTTATTATGGAGGGCAATGGCAGTTTTAGCACTTTTTCAATATGTCTGACCCTCAATTTCGCAGACGGATTAACAAAAAAGTATTCTTTTATTTTGTTTTTGATATCCTTAATTATCATGTGATAATTTATAATTTCGTTTGATATTTAAAGTTATCTCTTTTGAAACAGAATTTTCACCCTAAATAACTCAGGCTTTTTTTGTCTTTCAAGTCTTTTGCTTTTTTTGTTTGTTCGAGTATTGTTTTTAGTCTTTCTTCAAATTCTTCTGCTTGTTTTAATAATGGTTTGTAGTCTACTGCTAAGTTTAGATATCTGTCAAGAACTTCTATGATTTTTGCTGCTGCTTTGCTGTCTGGCAGTTGGCTGTGTGTTTCTGCAAATAAGCATGTTAGTGGCAATTGTGCTTTTAACAGGAGTGCGGATGTTACGCCTACTATTATTCCTTCACCTAAACAATCATATCCTAATTCTGTTAGTTTTTTTCTGTTCGTTTCGTTTGTGCAGTAGTGGAATGCTCTGCTTTCTTGTGTTTCTGTTGAGCCTACTCCTTCTATTGTTATGATTTCTTTTGCTTCGAGCTGGTCTGCAATGTCTAATAGTACTTCTGATGCTTTCCATTCCATTCCTGCTGTTTGTGCTATTGAGTGTATTATGACTAAATTATATTTTTTGTTGTAAAATACTCCTATCGGGTCTACTAATTTACAGCCATGCACTGCTAATGTTACTGGTGGTTCTTCAAAATAGTGTTTGCCTATTTGTTCGCATTTTAAGTGGTCTGTTAAAAATCCAGTTGTTATTGTTCCCACAAGGCCAAATCCTGGAAACCCCTCAATAATTGTTACTTTTTTTGGTTTTTTTAATAGGTTTATTCCTCTTTTTTCTGGCATACATAAAGTGTAGAAGTTTGTGTTTATATAAGTTTCTACTTTCTTTCAGGATGTTTCAAGTTTGTTTTTTTACCCATTCTGGGTTGTTTGTTTGAATTGTTTTTAGTATGTCTTGGTATTGTTGTTTTGTTATGAACTTGTATTCTAATAATAGTGCCAGTGTTTTTGCATACTTTTCGTCTTTTTGCAGTTCGGGTTTTTCCCAAAATAGCTGGTTGTATGCTTCTTCTACGTATGTTGCGACGTTTTCTTTGGAATTATTTGCGCCGTAGGGTCTTACAAATCCGTTTCTTGGCTCAAATGTTCCGTCTTGCCATTGTGTTGGTTTTATTTTTTTTATGCCGTAAAAAAATGTTGGTTCTTTTAGTTCTTGTGCGTAAGAATTTGCGAATATTGCATCAAGTTTTTCTCGAAATTCTTTTGGTGCTTGAAAGTCTTTTTCGTGTGCTAATTCATGAATGAGTGTTCCTATTTCTGTTGTTGTAAGTTCTATTGTTCCTGTGTAGAATGCTCTTCCTGAGAAGTCAACGAATGGTTTGATGTATTTTGAGTCTGTGACAGTGATTGGGTGCAGTACTATTTTTGTGCAGTGTTTGAGTAGTTCTGGGTTTGCTTTTTTGATTCTTCTTAAATTTTCTTGAACAGCTCTTTGTATTACTTCGTTATCTGTTCCTTCATAATCAATAGAATATTCTTTTTCAATTTTTTGTTCTGTTGCGGTTGTTATAAAAGGGTCTTTTATTGTGTACCATATTCTCGGAATTAATGTTGGGTCAAAGACATGATAAACTGCAGCTCCAATTGTCAGTGCTCCTGCAAGTATTATTTTTCCTAATGCTCTTTTTATCATTAACAGTATTAATCTGTTTTTATTTTTAAATGTCAGAAAATGCTCTCGACTAACTCTACCTACTTTAGTTCGTAGATAAAGGACGAGCATTTTCTGAGCATGTCAAGAATCCACCTGCTATTAAATCTTATGGTCGTTATCACTTCACGCCACCTGTTTTAGCTGGTGGTTCTTGACATCTTTGAGTTTTTTTTGTTTGAGTTCTTTTATTTGGTTGAAATCATTGTCTTCTGAAACGATTGTTGCTCCTGAAAGAATTGCTGTTGCTGCATGAATTGCATCGCGCGGGCCTAAATTGTAGGTTTTTAAAAGTTCATATGCTTTTGAGATTATTTCTGTGTCAATAGCTACAAATGTTAGGTTTGGTGTTTGGAGCAAATTTTGTGTGTAACTAAGTGTAGTCTCTTTGGCAGATAGTTTGTTTACATTCCAGAAGAATTCATCGAATGTTAGATAGCTGGTTATTGCAGGCAAATGTCCTTTTACTACTTTATCAAGCAATGCCCGTGATTTGTTTCCAACCTCATCAGTTCTTAAAAATGCGTACACAAAGACGTTTACGTCGAGATAAATCATGGCAGTCCTGCACGTTTTAGTCTTTTTTCTATTTGTTCATAATAAGTTTTGTCGAAATCTATCTTTTTATTATGCTGTACTCTTTCAGCGCATTCTCTTGCTATTTTTACTATGTCAACAAATGGTTTTTCAATTAGCACTCCCGTGGTGCTTTCTTCCACGATTACTTCGTCTCCAGGACATATTTTGTATTTGTCCCTTAGTATTTTTGGAATAACAACCTGTCCTTTAGGGCCGATTTTCATTTTGAGTATTACCATTAGTTATACTAAGTATTACTTATATTTATACTTTGTGTTTTTCCTCTTTCTATTCTTTCGTGTGAGTCAATTAATTCTTTGTCTTTTGACAGTACTGCTAATAGGTTGAGTTCTCCTGCCAGCACTGTTGCTCCTATTATTTCTGCTAATTTTTTTGCGTTGGTGCCTATTGGTCTTCCGCTTCCGTAGCATCCTAATCGTTCTAACGTTGTTTTTTGGTCTTCTGGAAAGTCTTTGCTTTTTACTGTGCCTACAACTATGTTTGGGATTGTTACTGAAAAGTATAGTTCTCCTTTTTTTGTAATGTCGGTTTGTGTTATTCCTTGGCTTCCTTCTACTATGTTTGCTATGTCTTGTCCTGTTGCAAGATACATTGCTGCGAGTATGTTTGCAAAGTGCGCGTTTGCACTGCAGATGCTTCCTGCTATGATTGAGCCTTCTAAATTTTTGATGGTGTTGACTTTGTGTATTGCGTCTGGTGTTGTTTTGAGTATTGTTTCACAGTTTTTTTCTGAAATCCATGTTTCTGCTATTACTTTTTTTCCTCTTCCAGATATGCTGTTTACTGCTGAGACTTTTTTGTCGGTGCAGTAGTTGCCGCTGATTGAGATGAGTTTTATGTCTTTGAATTCAGCGCATATTTTGTCAACTATTGCTTGTGCTGCTTTTGTTGTCATGTTGTGTCCGCCTGCGTCTGCATTCTGCATTGTTATGCGTAAATACAGGTGTTTGCCTGTTTGTTGCGGTTCTATGCTTGTTATTTTTCCGTATCTTGTTGTTGTGTTTGCTGCTTGTTTTAGTTCTTGATAGTTTTTTGTTACGTACTCAATTATGTCTCTTAGTCTTTGCGCGCTTGGTCCTTCAAGTACTGGCGCTCTTGTCCATCCTGTGTCTTTTATTATTGTTGTTATGCCTTCTTCTCTTGTTGCTTTCGCGCCTCTGCCAACGCTTGCTCCTAATGGTGTTTCCAGTGTTGCCAATGGTACAATGTATTCTCCTTTTGCGTAACTTCCAAGAATTCTCAATGGTCCAGCCAAGTATGTTGGTATGCTTGTGCTTGTTATTTCAAATTCTTTTAGAGGCATTTTTATTGAGAATTAACAATTGTTATTTAAACCTCACGGATTTTAAAACGTCAAAGATTGTTTTTCTTAATCACGCAACAACAATCTGTAATCTTGTTTTGTCAACTGGCTCAATAATAATTTCTTGGCCTTTCTTCAATGACAGGAATTCAGCAACTGATTTTGGTATTCTTATGTCTAATGCATTGCCGACTTTGGCTATTTTGCTTCGTGCTCTTAGTCCCCACAGTCCTTTTCTTCTGACTTCTGTTTCAATCTTATCAGATGTTGCTGATTCAAACAATGTTTCTTCACACTTGTTGCAAACAAGTGCGTCAAACAGGCCTATTTGTTCACCTAAAAATTGGTATGGTACTTTCTTTTTTTCATAATTGCCTTTGTTGCAGGTAGTGCATTTCATGTTTTTTCCCTCCATTATTTGTATTTCCAATTTTTTGGTCTTCCAAGATGGGCTGTTATTATTTTAAAGCTTTCTATACTTAATAGAATAGAAGAATGTTTAAACAACTGTTTATTATTATGAACAAATGTTCAAAGAATTAAACACTTTAAAGTTATTTTTTGAAGAGCCATCAAGAGAGTTTAATGTTAGGGAAGTGGCGAGGTTGTTAAGGGTTGCTCCAGCAACTGCAAGCAAGGAATTAAAAGGTTTTGTCAAAAAGGATTTGTTGAAGGAAAGAAGAGAGCGAATGCTTAATCTGTTTTTTGCTAATTTAGAAAGCAGTTTATACAGAGACCTAAAAATATTTTATAATATTAGGAAACTTAAAGATAGTCTTTTGATTGACGCTTTAGATAAGTTTTATCTTAAACCTGCAATAGTCTTGTTCGGTTCTTGTGCTTCTGGTACTGATATGGAAACAAGCGATTTCGATTTATTGGTTGTGTGCGAAAAGACAAAAGAATGTCCCAATATTAAAATGTATGAACAAAAACTAAACAGGCGATTGCAGATTTTTGTTGTTAGGGGCATTAAAGACTTAAAAAATGAAAACTTGATTAATAATATTTTGAATGGTATAACAATACAAGGCAAGGTACAATGGACTTAAATTAATGTTTCAGAAAAGGATTGATTAAGAAGACTGATGTGGACACTGGCTTGATAAAATCTCTTATCGAGATGTCCGGTATAAATGAAACTGCAGTTAAAACCGCCAATATCAATGAGATAAATATCTCAGCGTATGTTTCTCTTGCATATGATTCGTTACGGGAAGTTTTAGAAGCTCTTTGTATTCTAAAAGGTCACAAAGTCTTGTCTCATATTTGTATAGGTGAATTTTTGAAAAGCGTTCTTGAGGATTTTGATTATGATGAATTTGACAGAATGCGGTGGATAAGGAATAGTATAAATTATTATGGAGAAAAAGTTGAATTTGAGCAAGGAAAAGAGTTAATTGCCAAGGTTTTTGTTTTCAAGAAAAAAATGTTAGAGAAATATGTGAAAAAGTAATAGTTTTTTCTGACTTTGATTTTTGTTTCATTTATCGTCAAGTTCTTTTTCTTTTTGCCGTTGTTTGGCTTCTGATTCTGCTCTGCTCCAGAAGTAGTCATTGTAGTCGACAAATTGCAATAGTTCTGCCATTTCAGGGTGTTTTTCTTTTGTTGCTTTGTGCATTTCTTGGCATGTTTTTCTGTAATTTGGGTGTCCTTGTGGTGTTGTTCGTAATTCCCACATGTGCATTGCTTCTCGGAAATTCATTCCCATTCTGTATCTTATGTTAAAGCCAAATAGTACTGCGTATTGTGCTTCTTTTGGAAGGTCTTTTTTTAGTAATTTGTATAATTCAGTGCTTTTTTGTTTACATGCTTCAACTTTGTCCTCAAAACCTGCATCAATGATTTCTTGCGGCATTGCAAATCCGAGATATGGATTAAAGTCTTGTCGTTCTTGTGTTAGTATTCTGTGTCTTTGTAAGTCTCTGTAAATTCCAAAATCACCTATTAAGTCAAACGTCAGGGGATAGCCAAATTCTAATGCTCTTCCCGGCCTGTTTCTTCTGTTTTTTCTTTCTCCGTTGTATGTTTGTATTATTTCAATTATTTTTTGTTGTGATAATTGTTCAACAATTTTCCTTAATTGTTGTGTTGGGTGTTGGCTGTATTTGAATAGGCATTCTGCTGCAATGTTTGTTGGTGTTGGTTGGTTGTCGAGCAGGACTACTGGTTTTTCTTGTTCTGGGACTATCTTTCCGAGAATTTCTTGTGCTAATTTTTGCATGTTTTGCTCGCGTCGTTGTTGGTACTCGTCTGTTTTTGCTCGTTTGACAAATTGTGGCATTACTTTGTCGAGTTCTTTGCGGGCGAGTTCTCCCAAGTCGTTTGATTCAGATAGCGTGTCTGTGTATAGTTTTGTTAGCAGTCCTTGGTAGAATCTTCCATTGCCAAACAGTCCTACGTTCGTGAGTGTTGACGCAGGCAGTATTACTCTTATTGTGTCGCATGCTTTTGTGCGGATGTCCATTTCATAAGTGCGTTTGAATGCTTTTTTGTCTTCTTCGTCGGTTATGTCTGCAAATCTTTTGGCGCCTTTTCCATTGAGGTCATATTCTGCTTCTTCCAAGGGTTTTAACTTCATGAAGTATGCTTTCATTGGTTCTATTAGGTCACAGTAAGTTGTAAACAGAAAGTTCATTGTGTCGATGTATTTGCTGGCGTGTTGTGACGTCATGATTTTTTTCTCGCGCAGATATTTGAAGTTGCCTTGTTTATCTTTATTATCGTAAAAAACATATCTTGTTGATTGTTCTATTGGCGAGCCGCCTATTCTGCAGTCTTCTACAATTTTTGTTGCAAGGTTTGAGATTTGTTCAAGCGAGAGGTGCATTCCTTCAAGTTCTCCTACAGAATCATCCCCGTATGCTACGAGTATTCTTTCTATTAGTGTGCCTGCTTTTTTTGCATTTATTTTTCCTTCTTTTAGAAATTCTTTTAATAGCGTTTCTCGAAAACCGCCTTGTGCTCGGCTGTATCTTGCAAATACAGACCCTGCAATGCCTTGAAGTCCCGTTATGCAGAAAACATTTCCAGTTGGGTTTGTCACATAGTAAGATAAAAGTTTTAGTTCTTCTTGTGTAAAACCACTTTGTTGGATTTCTTCTTCACTTAATGCTTCAGCATTAATCCACATCTCTTTTTTGCCAGCCATTTTTCTAAATTGTTATTGAGTGCTTTTTAACCTTTTCTGTCTCTGAAAATGTTGGTTGGAATAACAACATCCGCAAACTATAAATATATGTTTAAACATAAACAGTGTATGACTGTTAAAACAATCACTGTGACTGAGGATGCGTATGACGCAATGTATCACTTGAAACACGAAGGTGAAAGTTTTAGTGAACTGTTTATTCGTCTAAGTCACACGCCTTTAAAAGTTAAGGATTTGCTTGGTGCATTAAAAGATGCGCCAGAAGAAGCCAGTGCTTTTGTTGAACGTGTGAAGAAGATTCGTGAAGAGGCTGGTAAAGGTTGGGAGGAAAGAATTGCAGATGTACGTGCTCGATTCAGGCGAATAATGCAGAACTCGTAACGCTCGACAAAGATTTCTCGAAGATAAAAACATTGCGTGTGAAAGTAATAGAATAATTATCACTACCTTATGGTTACAACAAAACCGCAACATTTATAAACATTGTGCATTTAGCTGGAAAAAAAGGTTTTTGGAGGTTTAATATGACAATTGACAGCGATTCAGCAGGTAATTTTGATGGTGATGGAACAATTCGTAGTGAAGTAGATTCTAAGACTCTTCCTCTAAGGGGCGCTGTTAATGTTGAGCATTTTGTTGAAAATCCATTTGTTGATGTGTCTGAGCCTTCACCTGAAATAAAAGCATTTGATGATGCTGGCAAAAAAGTTGTTCAAAGTCTTGATACTGTTGTTGCTGATGCTGAAAGTTGGAAAAATTGTGCAGAAGCTTGGCAAAAAGAGGCTCACGCGTTTAATTTGCGATTGCAAAAAACCACAA
>CAYPAC010000029.1:0-10979 GCA_964408615.1 uncultured Methanosarcinales archaeon | reverse complement strand
TGAACAAATAAACAAATTGGCGGAGTAAATCTTCTCGTTTAAAGACTGTTACATGATTTTTTGCAAATGAAATTAGATCATTGTCTCTTGTAATTAATACAATGCTTAACCTTTTTGTTATCGCAACATGAATGTAATCATAAAAACTTAACAATTGATGTTGGTTTTCAAACTTTCTTGCTAAGTTGTAACTTTGAAAAATCGTTTGGCATAATCAAATTTTTCTCCAAGCTTGAAATAAAGTTCTTTGAGAACAATTGTAGAAACAATAATTGTTCCTTTTTCATCTTCAACCTGTTTAATAAAATCTTGTGCTAATTGCCAGTATGGAACGCCTTTTATTTGATCTCCTTCTTTTTTAAAAAGATTCAGCCAAATACAAGAATCAACATAACATATTTTCCTTTGCATGTCCTCGCAGAAGGTAAACCATTAATAAAATTAACTAATTTAAAACTAAACCTCTACCTCTTCACCCTCATTCAAAATCACAACTTGCGTCTCTCGTTTTGATTCTACTAATTCTTTAAAGTATTGTGCGTCATCTATTGTTCCGTTGATTTTGCCGTAATGTATTGGTATCGCTATTTTTGGCATTAGTGTTAGAACAAATTGTGCTGCTTCTTTTGCAGTCATTACAAGTGTTCCTCCTAAAGCAACAAACATGATGTCTGGTCTTATTTCATTCATTGAAGGCAAAAATTTTGTGTCCGATGGATAAAATATTGTTTTGTCTTCTGCTGCTATTCCAAATCCTATTATTTCTCCTTGAACGTGTTTTTGATTATATGCCTGAGCATGCAATGCTTTAATTGCAAAATTGCCAAAATCTCTCATGTCGCCGGGTTTCATTGACGAACATCTGTGAATGAGTGTTGCTGTTTCTCTTGTTCCAAGAATTATTGTATTTTCTCCGGAAAGTCTTTTTACTGTTTCAACACTGCAATGGTCATAGCCAGCGTGAGAAATCAAAATAATATCTGCTTTGCTTAATTTTTCTGCTGAGAAAGGATCAAGGTATGGGTCAATGTAAATGACTGTTGTTCCTGTTCTTAACTCAATTGTTGAATGAGTGTGGAATTTTATTTTCACGATAAAACTATATACTTATTAATTCCTTTTTATATTTATGCAGACAAATCTTTCTCGCAAACAAGTTGATTCCAATATTAAGAAAGTCTATATTTATTCAGCGTTGGCTGGCTTGATGTTGTGGCATGCTGTTTATTCTGTTTTTATGCTTTCCAAGGGTTTGTCATTCACTCAGCTCAGCACCATTGAGGCTGTTTTTGCGGGTTTTGTCATGCTGGAAATTTTTGGCGGTGCGTTTGCAGATATTGTCAGCAGGCGTGTTGCTGTGTTGTTAAAGGCATTGGTAATTACTTTTGCTGCTGTACTGTTTGGCTTGGCTGATACTTTTTTTGTTTTTTTGTTGTCCAACATTATTTGGGGTGTTGGTGTTGCGCTTGGTGCTGGTGCAGAAACTGCTTTGTTGTATGATTCTTTAAAATCTGTTAAGCGTGAAAAAGAATTTTTGCACATTTACGGCAATTGCAGAGTGTTTGGTTTTTTTGCAGGCATGATTGGCGCTTTGTTGGGTCCTTATATTTATATTTTTAATGTTCAACTGCCTTTTTTTATCGGTGCAGGTGTTTATGCGCTAAGTGGTGTTTTGTTTTTTTCTGCTCATGAAGCTCCTTTGAAACACAGTTATAGTGTTAAACGTCATTTTTTTCAAATAAAGACTGGTGTTTGGTATGCATTAAAGCATCCTAATGTTCGCTGGATTGCTTTGCTTGGCATGTTTACTGCTTTGTTTTTTGCTTTTTTTGGTATGATTCAGACTCCGTTTTTTTTGAGTGCCGGCTTTTCAATGTCTGATGTTGGGTGGATTCTTGCTTTTGGCATGGCTGTTGATGCTTTATTTGCTTACAATACTGAAAGAATTCATAGATTTTTTGGAGAGCGTTTTTGTTTTGTGCTGATACTTGCAAGCTATGCGATTTCAAGTATTGCTTTTGGTTTTGTTGCAGGAATTCCTGTTATTGGTTTTTTGTTTTTGCAAAAATTCGGCACTGGTTTTGGAACAACATTTGCAGAGCATTATTTGCAGAAACATTCTCAATCAGGAATTCGCGCAACTGTTTCTTCTGCTGAAGGTTTTTTGAGTGATGTTTCTATCCTGATTGGACTGCCTTTGCTCGGCTGGATTGTTGATGTAACTTCATTAAAGTTCAGTCTGATAATTACTGGCATTAGTTTGTTGATTGTTGGCAGTGTTTTAATTGCAGTGTTTCCAAAAGATACGCACAAAGTTGTGTGGTAACACTTTTAACTCGTCTGTTTCTGCGTGTTTTAGCCACAATTCAAATGCTTCTTTAAGATTAGCCACTGCTTCTTCAACTGTTCTGCTTGTTCTTTTAGTATTGCTTGGCTACACGCAAACAATCTCTTAATACATCAGGTTTAAAAATAACTTATGTTTTTTGTGAATTTATGACGCGACAAAAGACAATGGAAATCTTTACCGGCTCTTTGGAGTCTTTGGAACGAATGACTGGCAAAAATTATGAAGCCATGAAAATAGATGGTAAATTAGTTGACGTTATAGGACTTGGGTGCAAATGCACTTCACACGGTCGTGATGTTGATGATGCTTTACAGAGAATGGCGTTGGGCAAGGGTGCTGATGCTGTTGTTGAAGTAACGTATCATCCATTAAGCATGAACCTATCAATAGGCTTATCAGAATCGAATTTTCCTGGCCGTGATCAAGCCTATAATATAATATTCTTCGCCAGAGGCTACTGTGTTAAAGATGTTAGTGATGAGCATCCTGTTTCTGAAGGCGATGCTGATATCGATGTGTGAAAACATTTAAATACTAGTATTCTTCAGGTTGTTTGTATGAAAAAGGGGATTATTATATTGTCAATATTAGTTATTCTTTTGTCGACTTTTGCTTATGCAGTTTCTTATGGCAGTCGTATTACAAGAATTCAAACACTGCCTGGTGAGGAAGCCAGAGCTGAGATTGAAGAAGCAAAGGCCGCCATTGGTTATGTTCCTGCGGATACTGCTCTGGAAAAACTGGATGATTTGTCTGCACAAGTTAATGATTTAAAGGCAACTGCTGAAAGGATTGCTGCTGATGCGAGCAATGGTCGTACTGAAACAAATGTTCAGTTAAGCAATGTTTTAAGTGCTGTTTCATCGCTAAAAACACAGCTTGACGGGTTAAGTGCGCTTAAGCGGCTTCCTCAGGATTTGCCGCCTTTGCTTGAAGGGCCGAGAGAGATTATTACTCCGCGGCTTTTGGTGAACTTAAGCGTTCTCAATCTTGCATTATTAATAGTTTTGATTGGTCTTGTTTTGTTTGTCAAGCGCGAACACAGTGCAGAACATATTAAGACAGTTCCTCACGGGCATCCGGAATTGCATGACTACATTAAACAGCATATTAAGAAGGGGGTTCATATTAATACTATTCGTAGCCAGTTAGTTTCGCATGACTGGGATCCTGATGAAGTTGATGAGGCTGTTCGCCAGGTTCGTGAGAGTTAGATGAAAAAAAAGCATCATTCACATTATTTTGAAAGAATTCTTTTTTCTTCTTTTATTGCTTTGTTTGCAATTAGTGTTTTTTTGTTGCTGCTAAACATAGAATCTTTTACAAGCATGGCGAGCTTGCATACTGCTCAAATTGCTGATTCTTGTGCTGAAACACTCCCACCTTCATTGGAATGCTCAGAACGCTCGGAATGTTCTGACAGCTACAAGCAGGATTATGTTGTAACAAGAAAAGGTAAATCTTTGTGCTGTTGCATGCCGCCTCCTGAAATAAGGATTGCAGTGCCTTGACTATTTTGGCGGTTCCAATAATTCTTGATATTCTTTTATCAGGTTTTTTGGCGCTATTACCATATACTGGATATTTGCTTCTTTAAGCACTGTGCAAAGAGGACTTTGCATTGGCAGGTTTGTTGGGAATGGATATCCTTCATTTTGTTTTTCCATATCTTCTTGGGTGATAACTTCATAGTCGCTTATTATTTGGAAGAGTGTTGTGTCTTCTTTTTGTTCTTTTTTGTATGTTCTTTTAATCGCAATGTTGCGGTAGTGCTGTGTTTTTTCAAATATTTCATCAAAGGTTGGTTGTTTGTCTGAAGGTATGTATTGAAGTCCGTCAAGTGTTCCTAAAAATGCTTCTTTGAGAAGATAAACCAATACATCATCATCTGCGCTTTTTATTTTACATGGCAGTTCAGGCAGTGTTTTTTGTTCTTGTTGTTCTGCTTGCCGTATTATTTTGTCCTGCAATTCTTTTGGAAAGTTAAGTTCTTCAAATAATTTTTGCTGAAGGTCTTTTTCTTGTTGTTCGTTATGCAATCCTTCTGCAAACACGATATCTTGTTCTCTCACCGCGTCTTTAAGAAATGCATAATTTTGTTCCTGTAATTTTTTTGAGCCAATGTCTGCAAGTATTATTACTGCTTTTTTTGAATCCACTTTTGCTTTCAGCACAGTATAATTGTGTTTGTCAAGAGCGTCATAGATTTTTGTCGCGAGTTCTACTGCAGTCACTGGTTTCATTTGATAATTAGCCATTTGCGCAGGGATTGCTATCGTGCATCCTGCCAGGATTAGTGATGCTGTTGTTAAAAGTTTCATTTCAGTAACATAATGTCAAGAACCACGCGTTATTAAATCTGGTGGTTATTGACACATCACGTTAGTATTTTATCAAAATCAAAATCTTTTAGTATTGGAAAACAATATTTTTGCCAGATTTCTATTCCTGTTAGTGTCAGAATGTCTGGGTGTTTTTTCAGCAATTGTTCTGAATCATAATTATATTGTTTTACAAGCTCATCACCTGCTATTTGTGGGAGGTAAATAAATAATTCTGACACCCAGTATTTCAAGTCTTCTTTTTGTTGTTCCCAGTCTTTTTCTTTTTTGATCACAGGTGATAATTTTTTCAGAAAATCCCATCTGTTTGGGCTGTATCTTAAACGTGAAATGCGTTGTAAAAGATAATTTTCTCCTATTGATGGAAAGAATTCATCAGCATTGACTATTTTTTCTGCGTCAGAAAATCCTTGCACGATTGTTTCAATTGATGTGTGATGTATTTTTTTAGGCAGATGGTCATAGAAAAAAACAGGCTCTTTTGCCCCTATGACTGCATGTGTGACTTCTTCTGCTATGTCTGAATAAAATCTCACTATACTTGTTTGGCTGCGGTTTATGCCTATCGCGTGTATTTCTGTTTTGTAAACCGGCTTTCCTTGATTCATCAATTTTATGAATTCATTTAGCATTTTATCTTGCGAGAAGATTTCAGGGTATACTTCAACCGATCTTTTGTCAGCAATGTCGTAAAGAACTAATGTTGGCGGCTGTTTTTCATGCCCTCTTTGAAAGAGATCACACAATCTTTTGTAATATTCACATGCTTCTTTGTAAATTACTTCTTTTGGAGCTTTTCTTATGTCCACAAATAACATGATTTGCAAATAGAATATATAATTTTTTGGAAAACAAAAGGTTTTTATAGTTATAGTTATAGTTATAGAATATGTCCACGACAATTCAAATAGCAGACACTACAAAACAAATTCTTGTCTCAATGAAGGAAAAAGAACACCTTAATACTTATGATGAAGTTATTAAGCACCTTGCTAAGAAACATTTACACATTCGTAAATCTATGTTTGGCGCACTTAAAGGTGCACGATGGAAAAAAGAATACAGGATGGATTTTGGTGGCGAATAAATATGTTATAGACACATCCGCATGGATAGAATACTTTGGAATGACTGTGAAAGGTGCAAAGGTAAAGGACATTATTGAAAAAGAGGAAATCGCTACGTCAATAATAGGGATTGCAGAACTTGCATACTTTTGTGAAATAGAAGGACATAATACAAAACAAATTATTGAGTTTGTTGAAACACATTCAGTCATATTGTCAATCACAACAGGTTTAGCAATGCAAGCTGCAGGAATTAAAAAAGAAATGAGACAGAGAAATGGAAAGTTTGGACTTGCAGATGCCATTCATTTATCAACAGCCGTAGGTGAGAATGCAACTTTGATAACTTCTGATAACGATTTTGTTGGAGCTGATAATGTGATGATTGTATGACGCAAATAAAACTCGGCAGATATCAGCACTACAAAGGTAGTTTTTACGAAGTTATTGCTATTGGAAAACTGGAAGAGACTCAGGAAGATGTTGTTGTTTATCGTGCGTTATACGGCGATAATGCTGTTTGGGTTCGTAAAAAGACTGTGTTTCTTGAAAACGTAACTGTTGATGGCAATGTAATTCCTCGTTTCAGATTTGTTGAATGACTTCTTCTAATTGTTTTCTTTCTTTTATGCATGCTCTTATTTCTGGATGGAGTTCTTTTAGTTTTTCCATATTTTTATCCATGAAGCCGTCAATAAATGCCAGTGTTAGAATGTGGCATTCCATTGATTTTGATGCAAGCTTATTTGCCAGCTTTCTTTCTTTTAGTAAATTTTGTTGTTGGATTGCTGTCACTATTTCTATTGCATTGTTGTTTTCTTCCATTGATTTTTGATAGTTTTCTATTGATTTGACGAGTGAAGTTTTTGCACTCAGCCATTCTTCTCTTGGTGCTTTTAGATTTAGTTTTTGTGCAGCATTTTCGTGTTGGAATGCTTTTTCAACAAAATTATTTGCTGTGAGAATGTGTTTTTCAGCAATTTTTTCTAATGATATTGGTTGTTCAATGATTGGCTGTAGTGGGATTTCTTGTGGTTGTGGCATGACTTCAAGTTTTTCCTGCCATTGAATGTATTGCGAGTAAAGAACAAACAAAGCAATAAGTCCAAGCACTGCTGCAATAAACAGCGCTGTAAAATGATTATTGAATTTGCTGATAGTATCACCTTTTTTAATAACAAAAGAATTAATTGTATTTATTGTTTTCTGTGGTCTATCCTTATTTGGGCATTTCTTTTGAGAACGACGAAGGTTTATATATCTGCATAATTGAACTTGTTCATGTCTAATCTCGAGTCACGTATTGATGTTCCTTTCAAGATTGGAACATATTATTTCAATTTAGTGTGGAACTGGTTTAAGGTTGGTGAAGCATCTTTGTCTTTCTGGAATATTGATGCAGATGCATTGCCCTCAGAAGCAAAAAAGGTTTATGATAGCGGCGGCTTGTATCAGGTTGTTTTCAAGGGCAGAATTACTGCACCTCTTGTTCAGCGCATTGCCAAAGAAGGAATTTTTGTTTCTTACATTGTTGTTGAAAATAATGATGCTCGTCCGTTGGCATCTCTTGGAAAAACTTCTTTGTTTGGCAGAAATTCTGAAATTATTTCTGTTTATGACTACAAAAATAATATTGTTAAAGTTAATGATGTTTCGTATGCTGTTGACAATGAAAAAATGCAGTTCTTGCGCGATCCTGTTTCTCATGTTGTTCATTTGTTATTCAGGTCGAGAAAAACAGGAGGAACGTATTCGTGCGGGTATTTTGCTGACGAAAAAGGTGTTTTAAACGAATTAGTGTTTGATTTTAGTGTTGAAAAAGAAACTATGATTGGTCGTGGAAGTATCCTTGCAAGAACATACGTTCTTAACACAAGTGTTGGTTTGGAACTGCCTTATTCTTTTGATGCTGAAAAACAATTATTTGTTCCTTCACTGACAGAACGTGTTGCTATTTCTCACTGGCTTGGCAGGATTGTTTTTGAGTACAAAAAGTTCAGCCCATAATTTTAGCAAAATCATTAAATACTCTTTTATTTTTAAGTGTGTCATGCGTTTCAAAAAGCGCGCTGTTACTTTTGTTCTTTCGTTAGCTTCGCTTGTTGGTTGTGAATTTGGCGTGCAAAAAAAGCCAGAGAGCGATTGCGCTACTTCTTTGAAAAAAACAGGGTTTTATGCTCCTGAAGATTACATCAGGAGTGATTGCTATAAGTCTTTGATTATTGAGATTGATTGTGTTGAAGGTGTTTCACTTCCAAATACCGATGTCATGAACACTCTTGAAAAAAGATTAAAGAAGATTATTGACAAGCCGAAAGGTATTTCTTATTTTGTCGATGACCCTTCTATTGTGAAAGAAAAGGATGAATACCATCTTGATGATTTGTATTTGTTGGCAAAACAGCATCGTTCTTTTGGGATTGAAAAACTTCCGCAAAATGTTTTGTCTTTGTACATTTTGTATGTTAATGGTGTCTATAGGATTTCTGATAAACACACTGCTGTTGGTGTTGCTTTGGATAATGGCGCTATTATGATTTTTAAAAACTGTATAAAACCAGAACAAGAACTTGCTTTGATAACACATGAGATTGGACACGTTCTTGGATTGGTTAATGGACGTATTCCACAACAACAAAAACATGAGGATAAAGAACATTTAGGACATGATGTTAATCCTGCTTGCGTTATGTATTATAAATTGACTGGCATCAATAGTTCTTTGTTTGACCAACAATGTTTGGATGACATTCATTTTGTTAAGAATAAATAATTATTTTGTTTGTTTGTTTATTTTGCTGTTGAGGAATGGATTGAATGCATAAGTTGTTACTGAATATTGCATGCACGCTCCCTGATAACATCCTGCTCTGCACGGCACACTTGTTGCAAGTATGCTTCCGTCTGGTGTGCAGGAATATTCTAATACTCCTTCACCATCTCCCAATGCAGTGCATCGGTCAACAACTTTAACATCTTCTGTTTTTGTCACTCCTCTTTCAAACGGCAATATTCCTTTGTCGCTGTCCCAGCAGAAATGTTTTGTTGCTCCGCCTGTAAGAAAGTAAGGATTTAATAATTGTTTAGGATGCGCGCTTTTTGCGTTAAGAAACAAAAAAGTTATTGCTCCAACACTTATTAGTGCTATTATGAAAAACAAATAGACTGCATACTTTTCATACTGTTCCACAACACAAGTCTTGTTGTCATCATTTAAAATGATTGTTTACTACTACTTAAGAACACCACCACATTCCAGACAAACATGTGTTCCTTCTTTTTCGCTGTATTTTGTTGTCACGCCATAACTTAATTTTGAATCACAGTTTGGACAGTGTGGTTCCAAAAAATCCATTGAGTCAAAAAATCGGATAGCTTCCATAAGAAAAAGACCTTAGAATGCACATTATAAGTGTTTCTTTAAAGATTATATAAATTCCATAATCCCGCTTTGTGTTTTGTCTGTTACGATTTGTTCTTTTGCGTATCCCAAAACTGCAAATATTTTTTCTACTGCTGGCAGTATTTGGTTATTAATGTAGTATTCTGCGTCATAATCCTGCTGTGTTGCTTCATCCAAGAGCCGTACTTTGTCTCTTATTTTTCCTTTGCCTTTGGCAACAACAAATTTTACTATCATTCCTGCTTCTACAATTATGCCTTTTTTTTGCATTCTTTGTGCGGCAACAACATGAGGTCCTATGCTTTTGTAGCTGGATACATCTCTTTGTAATTGTGTGTGGATAACAACTTTTTCAAGGGGTATTTCGTTCTTTCGTAATGATGCAATCATGCTTCTTAAGTATTCTGCTGCTTTTGCTGTATTTTTTTCTTTTAAAATAATTTCAAGCACTTGTTTTTGTACGTCTTTTGCTACAAAACTCCAGTTGCGCCTTACTGTTTCAAATCCTTTTATTTTCAGCATTCCTTTTTCGTCGATGAGTGCGTATTTTTTCTTTGCACCTGCGTCTGTTGCTTTTGCTGATACAAATATTCCTGCTGGATACATTCCTTCAAAATCCAGTTCCATTACGCCGGGAAGTTGTTTGTTTATGTTTTCCATAAATTTTAGAGCGTCCTGTTTTGTTTTGTCTTCCAATAATAAGAAGACGCTGTCTGTGTCTGAATAAAGCACGACAAATCCTTCTTGTATTGCAGTATCGATAACTTTGTGGATGTATTGTCTTCCGAATGCTGTTGTTGCTTCTGCGCCTTCCTTGCAGTACCATCTTGCGCCGTAAAATCCAAGATAGCCGTAGAATGAGTTTGCCATTAATTTTAGTGCTTCTGAGCGCGCAAGTGTCATTTGGTCCTTTTTCCCTTGCTTTATGTCTTCTTTTATTTTGGCTCTTACGAGTATTAAGTGTTCGATTATTTTTGAAAGAAATCCTTTTTGTTTGTCGCAGAACCAGAAATTTCCTCTTTCTGTTTTTATTGGTGTTTTGCCTTCACAGCAATTGCAGTTTAGTGTTCCCTGTGAGATATTGTGTGATGCAATTATTGACGGGTACAAGCTTCTGTAGTCAAATACTGTTATGTTTGTGTACAAGCCAGGTTTTGGTTCGTAAACAAATGCCCCTTGTATTCTTTCTCCCATTCTTTTTTGTTTTTCGTTATAGCTTGGTTTGTTTGGTGCTGTTTCGTTTTGTTCTTGTGCTCGTTTCACTATGTATGCTTCAACAAGTTGTGAAAAGCTTAATCTGTTGGCGTCAAACATCAGGATTCCTGTTAGTTTCACAAATTCTGTCAGTAGTGGAAGAATTTTAATGCACAAATCATGCGTTAGCCGTGCATCATGAAGATTGTAATGGCAGTATGGTTCTAATTGTTCATGGTTTGTATTCCACGCTTCTGAAAGTTTGTCCAGGTCTACTTCATGCTTGTGTTCTCCTAAAAGTTCAAATGAGACTGCATCAAGCGATAAACTGTCTGTGTGCATGCTTCTGCCCATTACGTTGCGGATAAACTTGAAAACATCAACGTGGATTATTCCATTGATTTCTGCCATTGTTGATGTTTTTCCGCTTATTCTTAGCGTGCTGCCTTCTGTTGTAAATGTTAAGGGAATTTTATTTTTTTCTGCTCTGGTTTTCAGGTAAGGCAGGTCAAATTTGTCTGAGTAATATCTTGTGAGTATGTCTGTCGAGTTTTCTTTTATGAGGTTGCACGCTCTTTTTAGCATGTCTGCTTCGTTGTTGTAGAATTCTATTGTTGCATCGT
>CAYPAC010000028.1:0-10979 GCA_964408615.1 uncultured Methanosarcinales archaeon | reverse complement strand
TCCCTACACGACGCTCTTCCGATCTTTTGTCATAATTGTTCTGTTGGCAATAAAATGGCTGATGTTATCGACATTATGGGGGAACATGACGTGTCCAGCGTTATTATTGTCGATGCTGAAAAACCAGTTGGGATAATAACATTAAAGGATGTTTTTGAGTTTTATCGCAAAAGAAAATAAAAAAAATTTACAGAAAAAATCATGATTTATTCTTCTTCTTCAAAGTCTTCTTCAAAATCTTCACCAAAATCTTCTTCAGGCATGGTTCAGACCTCCGGACTTATTTTTTTATGGCGATTTTACCCATTTTCGCGCTAGTTCTATCGCAAATGCTTTGTTCTTGACTGTGCTTTTGTCAAGAATATTTTGTTGGATTTTCTGCATGATGTTTACTTGCCGCAGTGTTTTTTTATCCACCCAAATCACCCCCTCTTGATGTGCTTTAATATGTTATTGTTTATAAAGTTAATGAATCTTGTGCCTTTTATTCGCTTACTGTATCGTTTCTGACTTCTTGTGTTTGTTTTGACCTGTAAATTGATGCAAATGCTGGAGTTACGACAACATAGTCTTCTCCAAAACCTGCGATTTCGCCGTTTATTGCATCTGTTGTCTTTTTTAGTTTGTTTATCGCGCGCTTTAGTTCGACAATGTCTTTTTCCTTTAATGGTTTTATGTTGACAAGCGCAATTGTTGCTCCTTCGCGGAGTGCGTCAAGAATTTGTTTTGTGTCGTCAAATGTTTCAAGCATGAATGGGCGTACAAGAACTTTTGACCTGTTGTCTTGATTGTCTGTTTCAAGTTCCACATAACTTTCTTGTGATGCAAGGTCATCATATCTTGGACCTACCAGTTTGTCCTTCAATTGTGAGAAAATACTTGGCATTCGTGTACAACCTCCTCGAGAAGAATAATTGATGAGGGCATATATAAATTTATCTATTCTGAATTGTTTACCCAAAGGTTTTTAAATATAGACTTTTTCTAAGGGTAGATTGTTGTAGGGTTTGGTATAAATGGGACGAAGAAAAGGTGGTTATCGAAGGAAGAAGCGCTTGCTGTTTCGAAAGGAAACCAGAAAGCGCGGAAAAATTTCATTGACTCAGTACGTGCAGGAATTTAACAAAGGTGAAAGAGTTCAGCTTTCAGTTGAACCTGCAATACAGACTGGAATGTATCACCCAAGATTTTATGGAAAATCAGGGATTGTTAAAAGCAAGCAAGGCACTTGCTATAATGTTCAGATTCATGATGGTAATAAAGAAAAAACAGTTGTTGTTCATCCTGTTCATTTGAAGAGGTCAGCATGAAATTCAAAGTAATAAGTGAAACGCCTGTTGGACTGCACGAAGTAAAGGAAGAATTATTGCGTGTTAAATCCCGTGATAACGAACTTAGTTTTCGCGCGCAAAAAACAGTTGATTATTTGGAACAGGTTGTAAGTATTGCGCCTGCCAAATTAAAGGAATTATTGCAAAAGCTTGCCAAGCTTGAAGTTCCGCGTTTGAAGGAACAGCATTTGTTGAAGCTTGTTGATGTGCTTCCAACAACACAGAAGGATGTAAAGACTGTTTTGCAGGGTTATGCTGTCACTGTTACAAATGATAATCTTAAAAAAATTGCAGAAACGATTTCAGATGTCAATAAGGAGAAATAAACAGAGTTGCGGCAAAAATGGACGAAAGTTTTGGTCAGGAGAAGTTGGTAAAGGAAGAACAGGCAGTTGTTATAGATTTCTTGCCGCATGGCTATCCGTTTGATACTCGCCCAAGTCATAAAAAAACCCCCATTGTTCAGGCGATTGGAAAAACACGTTTTGTGCTTCTCGAACTTGTTCCTAAAAAAGATATTTTCTTACAGCCTCATGAAGAAGTCTATATCGGCGAAGGAAAGCGTGACAAAATTCACCACATTATTGGCAGGATTCAATTTGACAAGCTTACTGCTACTGCAAAGAATGAGCTTGAATTTGTCGTGCGTGAATTAGTTCAACAGGATGTTGCCCGTTTTGTTGACTTTTTTAACAAAGCTCAGCCTTTGACGACAAGAATGCACCAGTTGGAGCTTATTCCTGGTTTTGGCAAGAAGCACATGTGGGAAGTGATTGAACAAAGAAACGAAAAGCCTTTCACGAGTTTTGAAGACTTAAAAAACCGTGTTAAATTAATACCTGACCCTGAAAAAGCCATTGTTAAACGAATTATGGAAGAACTTTCTGGAACAGAAAAACATTATTTGTTTGTTGAGCCGTAAGAAAAGCTTTTAAACAATTATCTTATCATTATTCTTGTCTGACTAAAATGAACAAAAGAGGTAGTATTACTCTATTTATTATTCTGGGCATTGCCATATTTTTGACTGTGAGCATGGTTTATTTTCTGCCTTCTTGGCTGAAGCGTGATATTAGTGCTGTGCAAAAATTGCCTCAGCAGATTATTCCTGTAAAGCAGTATTTGGATGATTGTGTTTCTGAGAGTTTTCGTCGCGGTATTTATTTGTCTGCAATTCGTGGCGGTTTAATTTATGATGCTCCTAAAAAATTGTTTGTTGACAATGAAGCGCTTCCTTATTATTTTTATTTAGCGGGTATTACAACACCGACTGTTGATGATGTTAAAAAACAATTAGTGCGTTTTGTTCGTGAGGATTTAAAACGTTGTGAGCAAAGTGCTGACGTGTTTCGTGACAGAGGTTTTAAATTTTTGTTTGGCCAGTCTGCAGGGAATGTTGTGTTTTCTGAGGATACTGCAACATTGTCTTTGACTTGGGATGTAAAGGTTGGTCTTGACAAGTCTGAAACTCATGTTACGCAGTTTTCGAGCAAAGTTCCATTGAGATTGAGTTTGTTGCATGATTTATCTTCTAAGTTTGCCCAGAGCATGATTTTTTCTAAAACATTGGTTATGCCTGTTGCTCCTGATAATTTTATTACTTATCAACTGTTTCCTTATGATGAGGAAACAATTATTTATTCTATTACTGATGTATTTTCTGAGCCTCCTTTGGTGTTTATGTTTGCTATGAAGACGCACAAAAATTCTGCTCCTGTATTTGATGCTGTTCCTGTTTTGTTTGGCAGTGTTGGTGACGTGCTCGCGTACAATCTTACTGCTCATGATGCTGATGGTGATGTTTTGTTTTTTTCTGCTGATGATTCAAGATTGTTGGTTCATCCTACGAATGGTTTGTTGCAAATGTTTCCAACGAATGCTGGCAAGTTCACAACAAAAGTTCGCGTGAAGGATAGTTTGGGCGCGAGTGATGAGAAAGAAGTGAGGATTATTATTTATTCAAAATGAACAAAAAACTGTATTCAGTCATCATGGTGTATTTGATAATTGTTGCGGTCTTTCCTGTTAGTGTTGTTGGAACTGCTGAATCAAATATTGCTGGTGAAGTTCCTGAAGAACCAAGTGAGGAAGACAAGCTTAAAGAAAAAATAAAAAGTGAGCCTGAGAGATTAACTGCTGACGAACTTAATAAATATCTTGAAAGCAATGCTGATAAAAGCATTATTCCATGGGGGCGGATTGACCAGTCTATTGTTTCTGAAAAGTATGTTGCTGATATTCCTCCTGAAAAGGTTGATGTTAATGAAGTTAAGTTTAGTGATAAATTGATTGCTGATCAGCTGAAGTTTGGTGATAATCTTGACAGGCTTTCTGCCCCTCCAAAACTTTTTTTACTTAACAAAGTTGAGCTTGCAAAAGCAATTCAGGATAAAGTGCAATTCGCAAAAAATCTTGATTTGGGTGGTTTGACTGCTGGTGCTGCATTTGATACGTCTAGCGGAAAACTTTTTAATGGAAAAAGCAGTCTTGTTTTGACTTCTTTACCTGATTATGTTACTGGTGTTGTTGCAGAGTCTGACGGCACTTTAAGATTGTTGGGTTCTGAAGGTAAGAATGCTCATGTAAAAAGTGGTGATTTGAAATTTAGTGATGGTATTTTTTACGTTGCTTCCAATGATGTTTCTATTACATCAAAAGGCATTGATGTCAGTATTAAAAAAGGCGATGATAGAATTGATATCAAACATGATGGTTTTTATGAGGACAAAAACAGTAAAGTTAAAGGCAAAAAAGCATTTGGAACTGTTGGTGATGATTATTTTGATGGTGAGTTTGAGAAAGATGGCAATGAGATTTATCTTAGAAATGGAATTGTTATTAACTTAAAGACTGGTGTTGGAACTAAAGGCGGGGATATTAAGATTCATAATGACCAAGTTTTTGCTGGTTCGCGTTTTGTGCCTGCTGAACAAAAAAAACAGAATTTGGAAAAGGCAATGACTGCTATTCGTGAATCTGCTGAACCGCCAAAATTTAGCGGTGAAGTGTGGATAAAAGGCACTTCTTCTGAAAATGTGCAGGTTTATGCTAAGGGCAATGTTGACGTGCGTTTTTATGATACAACAACAAAACAGCAAAAGAATGATTTTGTTTTTACTTCAATAGACCCTGCTCGAAATTTAGACTTACAGCGTAATGGTGCAGAGTTTGAGTTTGATGCTAAAGGAAAAGTAAGTGTTTTGAAAGGACAACAATACAGTTCTGTTGCAGGAACGATTGATGTTACTGCTGTTTCTTATGATGGAAAGCAGTCAGAAGCAATTTTGACGTATTCGAACAAAAATGGCGATGATGCTCTTGCTGTTAATTGTAACGGTTGTAAGGAAATTGGTGAAGTTGCTGTTATTAAGAGAGGTTTTCCTCAAAATGTTAAAGGTGTTGTTAAGGAAGAACAAATTGAATTTGTAATGTCTTTGGAAGAAAAAGATGGCCAAAAATTCATGCGGGCTCTTCCAAATGTTGCTTCTTTTCAAAGGATTGCATCGCGCCAAACAGAAGATTCTTACGCAGTTATTTCGCAGGATTTTTCTTTAAATGCTGGCGGTCTTAATCTTGTGATTAACAAAAATGGTGATGTTAAGGCAGTTTTTGGTGATGAGGAACAAAAATATTTTTCGTTTAGTAATGCGCGCAAAGAACTTGGTGATGAACCTGCTGTTTTTGTTGCCGCAACACATCCACTGGCTAAAGCTGAAATGGATGCACACAGTAATGTAAAAGAACAAGAAACAATTGTAAGTGATATTGGTCAAAAGATTAGAGAGAATAAAGCATTAATTACTGAATTTGAAAGAACTATTAAAGAAGCTCAGCAGGCAATTACAGAGCTTTCTGTTGAAAAAGCTAATAGTTTTTTTGGTTTGAGTTCAGAAGCAGAAGATGTTCTTCGTGGTCTTCAGTTGGCAGTGAGTAATGCGCAGAAAGACTTGAATGCTGAACGTGCGAAATCTGCAGAACTTGTTGTTTCAGCACGCAGGGCAACAGATGATGTTCAAAATAATTATAGAAAAGTTATTGAAGAATTGCAAGCATTAAAAACTCAACAGCCTGCTGCAGCAGATGTTATTGATAAACAAATTCGTGAATTGCAGGGAACTGCGCTTATGCAGGGGTTACAGCTTGCCGCCAAGTCTGATGATTATGAACGCGTGCACCAGTTTGCTGCTGGGTTGCGCAGTAATCATACTGAACACAAGAGTGTTGCGAGTTTTTTTGAAGGCATTGCCAATCTTAATGAAGCTGGCGAAAGCAAAGATGCTGATGCTAAAATAAAAACTGGATACTTGCAATTGCAGGAAGCTGTAAAAAATCCTGCTTTTAAAAAACAAGTTGATGCTTTGTTGCAGAAGTTAGATGAACAGCTTTTTAATAATATTGAAGAAGCTCTCAGGCCAGAAGTAATAAAAACAAAATCCGAATTGGATAACAAGTTTAGTTTGTGGAACAGATTTAATCCTTTTATTGCAGGAAGAATATTAGGTGGTATTGTTACTGGTGACAATCCAGCAATTGATAAAGCTGTTGCATCTGAAATTATGGATCTTAGTCAGCAAGAACGCGGAATTAAGCTTATCAGAATGCTTCGTAAGCAGGGCAAAACTTTAGAAGAAATTGAACAAATTAATACAGAAGGTATTCAGAACGCATTTTTGTTTAAAGAAAATGAACGAAAAATGGCAGTTGAGTTTGGCAAGGATATTAGAAATGCATTGTCAAATTCTGATGTTGAAAAAATGTTGAAAATGTCCAAGGGTGATGTTCCGCGGCTTCCTGACGGCAGTTTTGACATTAATGCATTAGGCAAATACGATTTTGAGGTTGGAAAAAGTTATGGCAGTGAAGAAGTTGATGCTCTTCTTAGGTGGACTCCAAAAGGTGCTTTTGGGAGTGTTTCACTTCATTTGTTTGGCAAAATTGATGTTGCTGAAACATTAGTTGAACAATTGCACATAGCTAATTTGGCAATGTTTGGTGCTGGTGCTATTTTAAAGGGCGCAGGCACTGGGGCTAAAGCTACGTGGGGTTTTTTAACTGCTGTTGAAACACCTGCTGTAAAAGCACTGACAAATGCCGGAGTCAAGCTTGGTTCTGCTATTGCAGAGAGCAAAATTTATCAGTTGGGTGCAACTTCTGGAAAGGTTTTGACTGCGCCGCTTAAGTTTACTGAAGCTGTTGGCGAGAAAGGGCTTGCTGGTAAGGTTGTTGGTTTTGTTGGCGAAGAAGTTGTGATTGAAACAGGGTATGGTTATGCTGCAGGTGTTGCAGTAGAAACTGGCTTGAAGTTGGTTGGTGATGCTGGCACTGCTGGAATTGTTGGTAACTTTGTGAGCGCTGTTGCTGAAACAACAACTGCTCTGACTGGTGCCAAGTTGCAGGCTGTGCGTGCTTTGCAGGAAAGTGCTGAAAGAGGTTTTAAAAAAGCAGCAGTTGATGCTATTGTTAAACAAAATCCCCTCATTTCTCATGATGTTGTTGAGAACGCATTAAAAGAAGTTAAGGTTGATTTTTCTAATGCTAATGTTCCTGACCTTTCTAAGTTTAGGCAGACTGTTTCTGATAAGTTAAGTGTTGAAATGCCTGCAGATGCATTTGCAAAGATTCAAATTCGTGTTTCTTCAGATTTAATTGAGCCAACACCGTCTGCACAAGCAAAACAAACTGTTGCTGACTTAAGTGAAACTGCGGTTGTTCCTCCGCCTAAAGCAGAGATTGTTAGAATTGACGTACCTGAAGGTTCCAAGCAAGGAATGACTGTTCGTGAGGCAGCTGCAGGCGAGCGTTCTCTTGGCGGTGAAAAAACTTTGTCTCCTGATGATGTCATCATTGACTGTCCTGAAGCTCCTGCTTTGATGGCAGCTGCAGTTTTGGACTTTTTCTCTGTTCGCAGTCCTACCGGAATGGCTGTTGGTTGTGTTGTTCCTGCCGCATCTATTTTGGGAAGGCAGGCAAGGATTGCTCAGCTTGAAGCAAAGGTGAAGTCTGTTGAAGACGCAATGAAAATTGCCCAACAGCATAAAGGTGCAATTGATGCCGGCAGATATCTGGGTCCTAAAGAATTATTAGAGGAACAGAAAAAAACTGTTCTGGAACGCTTGGAAGCGTTTGAAGTTGAGAAAAGGTTGTATGATGCTGAACTTAATGAACTAAAAGCCACAACCCCCATTACAAAAGCTCAACCTCAATTGAAGAACGAACGTGATGCTGCTATTGAACGTTTGAACAATTTAAAGAATGTCCGAGAATACGCTGCACAGAGTCCAATGAGTAGTGTGAATAAGAATGTGCCTGCAATTGATTACGAAATTAACATGCTTGAAAAGAAAATAAGAGAGCTTGCTGTCAAGCATGAAATTCCTTCTGTGATTCCTGCTCCTAATGCTTTGCGAAAAGCTTCTGTTAATCCAGAACCTGCATGGATGACTGCAAGACTGCCTAAAGAAGGTTTTGATGTTCGTCCTGTACAATCAACAGGTCTTGAACAACTTGGTGTTTTGAAAGCCAAGCGTGATGTATTGTCTAATAAAATAAAAGCAAAAAAACAAGAGATTGATGTTTTTGTCAGAAACGAACAGAGAACTAATGTTGAAGCTCTCAGTCCTTCACTTAAAGCTGAAATTAAAAAACGTGAAGATACTCTTATTAGAGAATATAGTCTGTTAAAGAATCAGGAAATTGAGCTGACTAATCAATTAAAAGCATTTGAGAGTAATTCTGAATTAAATGACATCACTAAAAAACTAAAAGAGAAAAAGAATGAAATAGAAATGTTGGCAAAAGAACGTCGGGCTGATGCGCGTGCGGGAATTGAAATATCTCCTGCAGAATTGCAAAAAGAAGCAGTTTTGCGTGCGGAATATAATACTCTCAAAGATAAAGAAATAAAACTTTTCAATGAACAACTGAATAAACAAGCGGCTCTTAAAAAGGAAGTTGAAGCAAGTATTTCTCGGCAACGAACAACATTTGACATGAGTGTTTATGAAAAAATGCCTTTGGATGACATCAAACGTCTGCCTCTTGATGACCAAAAATCTGTTCTTGCATATTTGCAAACACGTAAAGCAGTCCTTAAGGATGAGATTGCTGGAATTAAAGAAGCAGAAAAACAGGTAGAAATTGATTTTGCAAAAATTTATCAAGAAAAAGGCGCTGGAGCAGCTGAGGGTTTTTTTGGCAAGAACATGCTTGAGATTCGCATGCAACACACACGAATAACAAGAGACCTTCAAATTTTAGATGCAAGAATTGAAGGTTTGGGTGCTGAAATTAAGCGAATAAATCAAGCTGCTGAATATGCAGGGACACTATCGCATGAAGCAATTAAAAGAGATGCAATAAACCGCGCAAAGGAAGCAAGTAACTATCCGAATAAAGAGCCAAGTTTGATTAATGGTTTATGGAATCTTTTCAGAGGGCGAGTTTCTGTTGCACAGGCTGGAAGTCCTGTGATATTAAAACCAATGCCGTTGCCTAAACCAACTGTTGTAACCACGAGTGTTGTTCAAGAACTTAAGTCTTTTGTGGATGAACGAACAATATTCATCATTGACCCTGAAGCAATTAATGAACCTGTCATTGTTACTTACTTCATTATTAATCCTGTGTTTGAATCTTCTATTAATGATATTAAACCTGAAGACCAAGTTCCAACTACTGCTGATATTGTTGTATTTAGTGCAGAAGGTGCTGTTTCAGAACAGGAAGTTCCGCTTGAAAGTGTTGAAAATCATGTAAGAGTATATGACTACTATGCGAGAACGTATGAACATGATAAAGAACGTTCTAAACAGTCTAAGATTGTTGAAATCATTCCTATTGATGTTGATGTTAATGTTGAGATTAGTAATGATAAAGATATTAAAGTTGTTCTTGAAAGTATTAGGTTAAATGCTGATGAACTTTTTAAAAAGATTGGTCCTGGTACGAGAATCACGCATTCTGCATTGCAACAACATGTTTGTAATGTTAATGGTGTAACGTCTTGTTCGTTAAACAAACCTGAGTATGATATTGTTTTGTTGCCAAATGAGGTTGCTCGGCTTGGTGTGTTCACATGAAAATTCCGCCGTAAGCCTGCGAACTGCTGAATTTTAGTCGTGAAAAACGCAAACCTTTATATACTCGCTCTTGCTGTTTTGCTGTGGGTGATGTTTATGCCAGAAGGAAGATGTATGAAATGCAAAAAACAGGTTAATATGAAGGATCCGAAGGAGACCACGATGAAAAATGGAATGAGAGCTGCAAAAGGCAGTTGTCCTCACTGTGGCACTAAAGTCTTCAGAATCCTTGGTAAGAAATAATTTTTGCTTATTCTTTTTTTTATTTTTTTGCACTGGACACTGGACAACCACACACGCAGCGTATTTAAGAAACTCAGTTGTTAACATTTTGTTTACAACTGAAGATAATTATTTAAGCGCACCAGAATCACAAAAGAGAAAACAATTAAAAAACAATTCTGAATGAAAACGTTTTTATATCTTTCTCTGTTAATTGCGTGCAATGGCAAATGCAGAAAACGTTTTGAAATGCCAACCATGTCCTGTTTGCAAAAATAAGACTTTAACTTTGTCTGAAACAGAGTCTGAAGTTCCTTTTTTTGGCAAACTATTTATTTTTGCAATGTCTTGTGAATCGTGCAAGTATCATAAATCTGATGTTGAGGCTGCTGAACAAAAAGAGCCATGCAGATTCACTTTTGAAGTGACAAAGAAGGAAGATTTAAACACACGTGTGGTAAAGAGTGCAGACGCAGTAATAAAAATTCCGCATGTTGGCAGTATTGAGCCAGGTCCAAGCTCTGAAGGTTATATTACAAATATTGAAGGCATCATTACTAAAATCAAAGAACAAGTTGAGTTTATTCGTGACAGTGAAGAAGATGAAAGCTTAAAGAAAAAAGCCAAGAATTTACTGAAAAAAATCCAGAACATTTTGTGGGGCGAAGAAAAAATGAAGATTATTATTGAAGACCCAACTGGCAATTCCGCAATTATTTCTGAGAAGGCTGTGAAGGAGAAGTTAAAGAAGTGATTATAATAATTCTGCTGCTTCAGCAGCTAATTGTCCGCGTTCTCCCCTAGTCAGATATACTGTTGCTGAGAGTTTACTTGCTTTCATGCGTTCGCTTGCATAAAGAAGTCCATTTGTGTGTTCATTAAGGTGCGGGTGGTCAATTTGTTCTGGATCTCCGAGAAGAATTATTCTTGATGTGTCTGCTTCACGCGTAATAACTGTTTTTGCTTCTTTTGGAATTAAATTTTGAGCTTCTTCAAGAATGTATAATCCTTTGTGAATACTTCTGCCTCGAACATGTTCAAGCGGTTGCAGAGTTATTTGTCCTGTTCGAATGTGTTCTTGCATGTACTTCCCATCTTTAAAAAGCATTGCATTGTCAAAAACGCCTTGCATCCATGGTGCTAATTTTTCATCTGAAGTTCCTGGAAGAAATCCAAGTGTATTGCCTACAGGAACAGGTGGTTTTGTTATCAAAAGACGTAATGCTGGGTCTGTATCAAGTTGGTGGAAACCTGCTGCTAGTGTTAAAAGTGTTTTTCCAGTTCCTGCACGTCCAATTAATGTGACTAACTTTATACGTTCATCAAGTAGTGCTTCTAAAGCAAATGC